>NZ_JARAYQ010000600.1:0-689 GCF_033794505.1 Streptomyces sp. MB09-01
GGGTTGATCTGGGAGGGGTGGGGCGTGAGCATCGGCCCATGACCGAAGTGATCGCAGTCGCCGTTATTACTCTTCTCGCCGTGATCAGTCCCGGCGCCGATTTCGCCATGGTGGTCCGCAACAGCTACCTCTACGGGCGGCCCACCGGGCTGTTCGCCGCCGCCGGGGTCGCGGCCGGGGTTCTGGTCCACGTCTCGTACACGATGCTCGGGGTCGGTCTGCTGATCGCCTCCTCCACCGCGCTGTTCACCGCGATCAAGCTGGCGGGTGCGGCCTATCTGGTGTGGATCGGGATACGGACCTTCCGCGCGCGGGCCGAGGTGTCCGTGGACCTGGAGTCGAAGCCGCAGCTGAGCCCGCTGGGGGCGATGCGGTCGGGGTTCCTGACGAACGTGCTCAATCCGAAGACGACGCTGTTCGTGGTGTCGACCTTCACGCAGGTGGTCAACCCGGGCACCCCGGTGTGGCAGCAGGCGGGCTACGGGCTGTTCATGTCGGCGGCGCACCTGGGCTGGTTCGGGGCGGTGGCACTGTTCTTCTCCGACTCGCGGCTGCGCGACCGGATGCTGAAGGCGCAGAAGACGCTGAACCGGGCCATCGGGTCGGTGCTGGTGGGCTGGGGGGCTTTTTTTTACAACCTTTCCAGCCCCCACACAAGGGGCAGAAATCATGATTCCGGTAGTGGGTAG
>NZ_JARAYQ010000601.1:0-685 GCF_033794505.1 Streptomyces sp. MB09-01
CCGGGGGTCGGGGGCGGGCCGGACGGGGCGGGTGCGGTGGAGATGCTGTGCGGCAAGTACCGGCTCGACCGTAGCCGGGCGCATCCGCTGATGGCAGAGCTGCCGCAGGTCGTGCACCTGCCCTCCCGGGCGGGGGCGCGGCCGGAACTGCGCTCTGCCATCGACCTGTTGGGCCGTGAGCTGGGCGAGCAGCGGCCCGGTTCGGGCATCGCGGTGCCCGGTCTGCTCGACCTGCTGCTCGTCTACATGATCCGCTCCTGGGTGGCCGAGGGCGGGAGCGGGACGTGGCCGGCGGTGCTGGGCGATCCGGTGGCGGCCGCCGCGCTGCGGGTCCTGCACGCGGACCCGTCCGCGCCCTGGACCAACGAGCGGCTGGCGGCGCAGGTCGGGGTGTCCCGGCCCACCCTGGCGCGGCGCTTCACCTCCCTGGTGGGCCGGCCCCCGATGGCGTACCTGACCTGGTGGCGGCTGAGTCTGGCCGCGGCGGTGCTGCGCGAGTCCGAGGAGCCGCTGGCCGCGGTGGCGCGGCGGGTCGGCTACGGCAGCCCGTACGCCCTCTCGCACGCCTTCAGCCGCGAGTTCGGCACCACACCCGGCCGCTACCGGGCCCAGGCCCGGCCGGAAACGGGCCCGGAGACGGACGTGGACGCCGGGGCCGCCGGCCGGCGAAGGTATACCGCCCAGG
>NZ_JARAYQ010000602.1:0-682 GCF_033794505.1 Streptomyces sp. MB09-01
AGCGGAGGCCGGGCGGCGGTGTCACCGGGGTGGGGCGGACGACCGCGGTCTACTTGGTGCTGTTACACGTGTCACCAAGTGCGTTGGAGACTGTGTAGCACCCATTTCGGGGCTCCGCCAGAGGTTTCGGCCGGTCTCTGCGCAGATCGTGACCGACCGCGGGGCTTTGATGCGAAGACGTGTAACCATCGTGTTGAGGCCACCGGTACAGGGCTGATATGTCGAAAAACCCTCTTGCACTTGTGGCGGCCGTCACGCATGGGCAATACTCCGTGCCGCACCGCGACCACCCCGTCGCCGAAGGGCGCCCCGCCCGGACGGCGGGGCGTGGCCGCCGGTGCCTGCGCGTTTGGTCGCAGCCCGTACTCGTACCCGTATCTGCTCCTGCTCCCCGGTCGTGCGACGTGACGACGCGGCGAGCCCGCCCACCACCAGGCACGGCGGGCCGGCCCGGACCTCAGGGCGTCCTTCAGGGACGTCTCGCCGCCGGCGCCGGGCCCGGCGAAGCCAGGCACGGCGTCCCTCCTCGGCCACCGCCGGGAGGCACCCCCCGGTACGGCGCCCCTCCTCGGCCACCGCCGGGATGCGCCTCCGGTGTGGCGTCCTTCCTCGGCTACCGCCGGGAGATGCTCCGGGCGTGGCGCCCCTCCCTGGCTACCGCCGGGATGCGCCTCCGGTGTGG
>NZ_JARAYQ010000603.1:0-678 GCF_033794505.1 Streptomyces sp. MB09-01
ACGGGATGTTCGGCGGGGGCCTCCGGCGGTGCGGGGTCCATCGGCTCGGTACCAAGCGAGCCCGGGTTGTAGGCGGACGCCCACTCCCCGGTGGTGTCGTTCTTCACGGCGCGGGTCGGCGGCCGCAGCGCGGTCATCAGCTCCAGCCCGGAGGTGGCGGTGGAGCCGCGCGGCGTGATCACCCGGGCCGCGTACGTACCCAACACGCGGGCAACCTCTGCCGGCTCCATCTCCGCCACACCCGGCCAGGCCCGGGCATCGAGCGCGTCCCACGACAGGACCGCGAACTGCACGCACTGACGCTGACCGGCCTGCGCGGGCCGGTAGATCCGCGCCCAGGGGCCGAAGCCGCGCTGCGTCAGCTTCCACTTCGCCTTCGCGACCTGCTTGACGACCGGGTGGTCGTCCTCAAGGCGCAGGGAGCGGCGCTGCTCGTGACCTTCCAGCCGCTCGGGCAGCCCGAGCCGGACGGCGGCCGCCGCGGTAAGGACGACCAGAGGATCGGAGTCCTTGCCGTTGCGGTTCAGCCGCGGCGCGCCGAGCCCGGATTCGGCCAGCGTCCACTCCACCAACTTCGGAATCGTGGTGGCCGGGCAGTCCAGCACGATCCCGTCCACGCCGTACGCGCTCCCGTCACCGTCCAGGACCACGAGCGGGCCGTGCGGGAACCGCGGGTCG
>NZ_JARAYQ010000604.1:0-677 GCF_033794505.1 Streptomyces sp. MB09-01
GCCCCACCCTCCCGTCGATGCGTTCCCGCAGGAAGTCCGCGTGGCCGTTGTGGCGGGCGTATTCCTCGATCATGTGGACCAGGACCTCGCGGAGTTCCATCGGCTCGTCGCCCGCGCCCCCCGCGTCCCCCGTGATGTCCAGGCTGGGGGCCTGCGCGACGAGTTGTTCCGCGAAGGCGACCTCGGCTCGCCAGGTCGCCCACGCGTCCGCGACCACCGCCGGGTCGGCCACCGCGCCGGTGAAATCGCCCGTGGGATCTTCCTCCGAGCGGTAGTGGCGGCGTACGCCCTGCCCCGCCATGACCTGCCGGAACCAGTACTGCTCGACGCCCGCGAGGTGGCGTACGAGACCCAGGAGGGAGAGGTTGGACGGTTCCACCGAGCGCCTCGCGAGGGCCTCCGCGTCGAGCCCCGCGCACTTGAGCTCCAGCGTCAGCCGCTGGTCGCGCAGGTAGCCGGCGAGTACGGCCCGTTCGCCCTGGAACCCGCCGTCGGTCCGGGTGTCCTCGTCGGGGTGGACGAACATGTTGGACCAGCCGAACTGCCGGTCCGAGGAGGACGCGGGTACGGGCTGGGGCGCGGGCTGTGTGGAGGGGCCCGTGGGGGCGGTGGTGTCGGTCACGCGCCCGAGCGTGACCCGTAGGCGTCCGGCCCGCAACGGAATATCCCCCGCCGCC
>NZ_JARAYQ010000605.1:0-654 GCF_033794505.1 Streptomyces sp. MB09-01
CGCCCGCGCCGCCCTCGACGGGGTCATCGCCTCCTCCATGGCCGCCGACGCCCTCGACGCCATCGGCGGCGACACCCTCCCCCTCGTCATGCTCGACAGCGACCCCGCCGCCGGCACCGCCGCCGCCCACGTCAACCTCGCCATGGCCGACGGCATGCGCCAGATCACCGCACACCTCCTCGCCCTCGGCCACCGCCGCTTCCTCCACCTCGCCTCCGCCGTCGACTCCTGGACCTTCGACACCCGCGCAGAAGCCCTGGCCGCCGCCCTCCTGGGCCGCGGAACCGAACTGCGCACCGTACGGTCCCCCCTCACCGTCGACGGCGCCCGCACGGCCACGGAAACCGCCCTCGCCACCCCCCAGGGCAGGCCCACCGCCATCGTCTGCGACGACGACATCCTCGCCGCCGGCGCCTGCAAAGCCGCCCGGCGCCTCGGTCTGCGCATCCCCGAGGACCTCTCCGTCACCGGCTTCGACGACCTCGCCCTCGCCACCGCCGTCGAACCCGAACTCACCACCGTCCACCTCCCGGCCGAGCGCGTCGGCGAACAGGGCATGACCGCCCTCCTCGCCGTCCTCGAAGGCACCCCCTGGACCGCCCCCGACATCCCCGTCCGCCTCGTCGTCCGCGACTCCTCCGGCCCCGCCCCCAC
>NZ_JARAYQ010000606.1:0-636 GCF_033794505.1 Streptomyces sp. MB09-01
GGAGACGGAGCGCAGGGAGCGTGAGGAGGCGGAGGTCGAGGGGCGGGTCTACGTCCCTCGGCCTCGTTGGGACCGGCTGCCGAAGGAACTCGCGTGCTCGATGGACGATGAGCGGGTTTTCGGGCCGGTGGTTTATGAGTTGTCGCTCGCTTCGGCTATTTCCCGTGGGCTTTTGGCGAAGTACCAGATTGTCGTCGCGGAACTCACCGACCCGGTCGTCACTCCGGAACGGCTGGTGAGTGAGGAGCGGTACGAGGAACAGCTGCGCGGACAACGGCTCGCCGCAACGCAGACCGCGCTGCTGGAGACGATGGCCGAGCACGGGCTGCAGACCACCATCACGTTCCACCACCGCACGGTGGAGGCGGAGGCCTTCGCCTCGGGGCTGGAGCGGGTCGCATCCCGGCTGCATGCGGTCGACCCGGGGCGGCATCCGGAGCGGGTGTGGTCGGGATGGCTGTGCGGGGAACACGACGGCTCCCACCGACAGTCGGTCCTCGCCGACTTCGGGCGCAGGGCCGGGCGGGCGGTGCTGTCGAATTGCCGGGTCCTGGGCGAAGGGGTCGATATCCGGGCAACGGACAGCGTGGCCCTGATCGACCCCAAGGGATCGGCGGTGGACATCGTGCAGGCCAT
>NZ_JARAYQ010000607.1:0-593 GCF_033794505.1 Streptomyces sp. MB09-01
CGGCCCTCGGACAGCACGATCAGGACCTTGCCGTCGGGGAACTTCCAGGTGTGGACCTGCGGCTTGACCTCGTCCTTGACGATGCCGTCGATCTTCGCGAGGCCGGCCATGTCGATCTCGTTGTCGAAGTGGCCGATGTTGCCCACGATGGCCTGGTGCTTCATCTTGGCCATGTCGGCGGCCATGATGATGTCCTTGTTGCCGGTGGTGGTGATGAAGATGTCGGCGGTCTCGACGACGTCGTCGAGGGTGGCGACCTGGTAGCCGTCCATCGCCGCCTGCAGTGCGCAGATCGGGTCGATCTCGGTGACGATGACGCGGGCGCCCTGGCCGCGCAGGGACTCGGCGCAGCCCTTGCCGACGTCGCCGTAGCCGAAGACCACGGCCGTCTTGCCGCCGATGAGGACGTCGGTGGCACGGTTGATGCCGTCGATCAGGGAGTGGCGGCAGCCGTACTTGTTGTCGAACTTCGACTTCGTCACCGCGTCGTTCACGTTGATCGCCGGGAACAGCAGCGTGCCCTCGGACATCATCTCGTAGAGGCGGTGGACACCGGTGGTGGTCTCCTCCGTCACGCCGCGGATCTCGGACGC
>NZ_JARAYQ010000608.1:0-592 GCF_033794505.1 Streptomyces sp. MB09-01
TTTTTTTTATGTTTCGGCTCTCCCCGGATCTTACCCCTTTTAAATGGTTGGGAGGGTTAGATGTGTATAAGGGACAGGAGGGGTGCGGGGCGGGGCGGGGCCTGCGGCGCTTTCCCCTCCCCGCCCCTTCCCGAAACTGGGGCTCCGCCCCAGACCCCGCGCCTCAAACGCCGGCGGGGCTGGATTCGTGCGGCCCGGCCGGAGCGCGCGGCCCCGGTGGGGTGCGCCTCACGCTCCAGCGGGACTGCATCGGGCCGGCCCAGCCGGAGCGCGCGGACGCCGCGGGGTCGGCTCACACTCCAGCCGGACCACATCGGGCCGGCCCAGCCGGAGCGCGCGGACGCCGCGGGGTCGGCTCACACTCCAGCCGGACCACATCGGGCCGGCCCAACTGCAGCACGCAGCCCCCATAAGGTCGCCTCACACTCCAGCCGGACTGCATCGGGCCGGCCCCACTGGGGCGCGCGGCTGCCCTGGGGTCGGCTCACGCTTCAGCGGGGGTGGGTTGGGCGGCGCGGCCGGAGCGCGCGGCCTACGGGGTGGTGGTGTGTGGGGGGAGCCAGGTTTTCGTGTCTCGGGCCTGGGCGAAGAG
>NZ_JARAYQ010000060.1:0-36080 GCF_033794505.1 Streptomyces sp. MB09-01
CCCCCCAAGCCCCCGCGGCTGGCTATCCCCTGCCTCCGCAGCCGGAAGGTGGCGCCGGCAAGCCCGGCGGTCAGCTCAACGCCAAGCAGAAGACCGTTCTCGGATGCGGAGGAATGGTCGCCCTCTTCCTCATGGTCGCGATGATCGCCGCTGCTGCCTCGCCCTCCGAAGCAAAGCCCGCCGCGGCAAAACCCGCCCCCACCGTCACGGTCACCGTCACCGCAACTGTCACGGTCACCGCGCCCCCGCCGGTGGCGACCAAGGCCCCCGAGGCGTCGCCGACACAGGAAGCCGCGCCACAGACGGCCCAAGTCCCGGACATGACCGGCAAGTCCGGCGACCTCCTCGTGGAGGCCCTCAAGACGGCAGGCTTTGCCGACGGCTACAAGGCCACCTCGTTCCACGACGTCAGCGGCGAGGGACGCACCGTACTGTTCCTGGCGAACTGGAAGATCTGCGACCAGGACCCCAAGAACAAGGCCATCCCCCTCACCGACAAGATCTCAGTCGGTGTCGTCAAGTTCGGCGAGAGCTGCCCTTAACGCCGACGATCACGGCCGGGCACTGCGGGTTCCGGGGACCTTCTCGGGCCCCGTACCCGGCCTGCGATGATGACGGAGTGCCAGAGCCAGGGACCACTGCCGTCGTCATCGTTCTGCCCGATGCCGCCCCGCTCCTCGATGCGGCGCAGCGTATCGACCCGTCCCTGGTGCGTCATGGGGTGCCGCCGCACGTCTCGCTCCTCTACCCGTTCGTGCCGGAATCGGCGTTGACAGGTCAGGACGAGAAGGGCGTGCGTTCCCTGGCGGCGAGTTTTCCGGCAGCTGATCTGCTCTTGGAGGAGCTCGTGACGGCGTCCGGCTTCGTCGCCGTCACCGTTCCGGGGCTCCAACCGATCGTCGATGCGTTCCGCGCCCGCTGGCCCGCGTTGCGCCCGTACAGGGGCCGCTTCGGGGCGCGGCCCGCCGCCCATGTCACGGTCGCCATGGGTGCAGAGAACCCGACGGCTGCCGCCCATGTCCGCGCTGCGATCGGCGGCCTGCTGCCGCTGCGCACCCGTGCGGCTGCGGTCCAGCTGGTGGTGCTGACGGAGGAAGGCTGGCGGCCGCGGTTCACCGCGCCGCTGGGCGGCCTGGACGGACGGTGAACACCGCCCGCAAGCCTCCTGGCCGTAACCACAGCCAGAGGCCAGCACCCCACACCTGGCCCACGGACCAGTGACCTTGCGCCGTGCTCATCCGGCCGCCCCCCCTGTGAGCGGCCGGCATGTCCGTTGCCGGTACGGCGGCGCCGGCTGCGGGCAGTAACGGGCACGGGCGCCGGGGTAGTCGGGGCAGGGGCAGTCGTGCTCACCGACCACGCGCGCCCGCTGGGCCCCATGGCGGACCTTCAGGCACTCGCGCGGCCGGGGGCGCCGGCGTGCACCGGCTGCGATGCCGGCGCCTGCTTCGTTTTCCGGCTCGGAGCGTGCGGATCTCTTCGTGCAGCGGCTTTCGCCGGCGCCGCCGGGTCGCTGGAGTAGGCACATGCCACTCACACCGACCACACCGAGCGCCGACCCTCCCGAGGAGGGAGCCATCGACGATTGCGAGCGGGTGCGGCGCATCCTGGCCGGGGCCGGTTTCGACACGACGTCCGAGTGGGGCGACGGCCTGCGTGTGTGGACGGCTCCGGAGGGGGTCATGGTGGGGTGGGTCGCGCGTGAGGTGCTGCGGCCGACCGTTCAGGTCCACGGGCACGAAGAGGACCTCTCCCGATTCACTTTGCTGGCCGGCCTGCACAAGGCTCTCCAGACTGCCCTCGCGGTGATTCTGCGCGAAGCGGGTCTGGAGGTCGCCCCGCGCGGGAACGATCTCGTGGCCGTCTGGCCCGGGACGGCCTCGCCGACGGGCGAAGAGGCGGACGTGTAGGGCGAGGGGGGCGCACAGGACTGGGGCGCTGTGTTCCTGATCAGGGTCAGGACTCGGCCAGCGTGCGCCGGGGAGGGCGTCCGTAGGCGGCGCGGTAGGCGGCGGAGAAGCGTCCCTGGTGATGGAAGCCCCACCGGTTGGCGATGGCCGTCACCGTGTCGCGCGACGGATCCGCCGCGAGCAGGTCGGCATGGGCGAGAGCCAGCCGTACGCGGCGCAGGTAGGCCGTCGGAGTCGTCCCGAGGTGGCGTCTGAAGGCGTACTGGAGGGCCCTCGGGGTGACGCCGGCGGCTGCGGCCATCTCCCCCAGGCCGATTTCGGCATCCGGCTCCGACTCGATGAAGGCGACCGCCCGGCGGACGGTCTCCGGCGTCGCGTCCCGGGTGTCCGCGAGCACGGGCTCGGGGCGGGCATTGCTGGGGAAGGCGGCGAGGACGGTCGCGGCGAGCATCCTGGCGAACGCGTCGATCACGAGGGGTTCGCTCTCCATCGGCAGGGCCAGGAGGCTCTCCTCGACGTAGTCGACGGTCCTCTTCCACTGAGCGGCCAGGGCCTCGGAGGCCGGCGTGAAGCGGGTGAAGCGTAAAGGTCGGGCGGGCCGTCCGGGCACGCGGCCCGCGAGCTGTTCGAGCAGGGCAAGCGGAACCGTCACGGCGCGCAGCTCGGCCGCTTGCACGCGGCCCGCGTAGGGGAGGTGGGGCTGCGAGATCGCCAGCACGTCGCCCGGACCGGCTTCGGTAACGTCGTCGGCGCACTCGCGGGCCATGCGGCCGCTGACCACGTGCGTGATGGCCACCGCCCCCAGGGGGTCTGTGGTGTAGGCGTAGTCCGTCGGCAAGGACAGGGTGCTGAGCGACACGGGGCCGGCGGCGGTGCGGGTGTACCAGAAGGAGCTGTGCGGGGCGGGTACCTTCATGCGCAGGCTCGTCCCGTACGCCGCCCTCAGCCAGTCGCGGGCGACGTCCACGTCGGTGGTCCGGACGCTCTTGACGCCGGATGGGTCCGCCTGCGGCTGATAGGGCATGGTGATGGGCGTCCTCTTCAGCAGCGAGCTCGGCACGGCCGGTGCGGCCGACAGTGCGGGCCCCAGCGTACGTCGGGAACGGGATGCAGGGGCACGTGGCAGGTGTTCGACCCGCAGCGGGCCGACGGGCGTCGGTGCCATGGGATGTGCACGGCGCGTGCTTCGGCACCTGGTCTGTGGCCGCCTCCATCACGCAGCTGCGGGCGGGCGTATTCGATGTACGGGACGAGGACGCGGCCCGCTGGCATCGACATGCTCGGCCGGTCTCCCTTCGGCTCCCGGGCCTGCCACCAGCGGACCGGCACGTGATCATTTGTCGGACAGATCCTGGTGACCCCCTGCAGCGGTGCGGTGCACAGGAGGGCCGGTGTTTCGGGTGGGGCGGTGGTGTCACCAGCCGTGGATGAAGGCGGCGGCCTCGGCGGCGTTGTCGGCGACTCCGACGGGCAGCCACTCGCCGGACTCCTCGTCGAGCTCGAAGAGGACGCGGGGGGCGTCGGGGGCGAGATGCGCGGCTCGACCGCGGGCAGCCAGGTCCAGGGGTTCGGCTCGGCGGCGGCCGGTGATCTGCCGGTCGGACTCGCGTCGGCGGTCGCGGCGCTCCGCCCACGCTGCGAGCGGTTCCCTGTCGTCGTCCACATCGCCTCTCCTTTCTCCAACGGGCCCCGGGCAGCCGGTTCCCGGGGGCGCCCAGCGTTGGTGTCTCACCATCGGGTCCACGGTAAGGCCGAAGCGGTCAAGGACGGGGCTGCCTTGGGTATCCCACCACCCGCACGCCGCCTCTACGACGTCCCGCAGGTGCCGCGGTCCGTGCTGGTAGACGATGGCCGGCCCGCACCCTCTTTGGGCCGCCGTGCGGCCGCCCGCGGGCGATCGGTGAGGGCGTCCCACCAGGCGGCCGCCGCGCCACAGGGCCCGGCGGCCGTCAAGCAGCCGGCGCATCACCAGGCCGACGGGGTTAGAGGGCCCTCACTTGGTCGGCCTGCGGACCACGCTGCCCCTGGGTGATCTCGAACTCCACCCGTTGGTTCTCCTCCAGGTTCCTGAACCCGGAGCCCTGGATCGCGCTGAAGTGAACGAAGACGTCCGCACCGCCCTCATCGGGAGAGATGAAACGGAAGCCCTTCTCCCCGTTGAACCACTTCACAGTCCCCTGAGCCATACCCAACCCCTTGCACCAGACATCGCCGAGAACATGGTCCGCACCCGGCTGCACGCCGATACTCCCCAACAACCCGAAGACAAAACCCCGGACCCGGGGGTCGTGCACGCCGGCGGGCCGCGCACCGATCTCGGCGCGGCCCCGGCAGGGGTCGTCGTCGAGCGGGAGCGGGCGGCCGCCCGTAAGACCCGCGGCCCGGCCGGAACTGATCCCGCGAGCGGGCATCCCGCCGCCGCTGCAGCCGTGTTCCCGCGTGACCTGGCGTCGGGTCCGCGGAAAGCCGCGCTCAGCCGTCGGCCGGCTCGAAGTCCGCCTTCGAGGTGCGCCGTGCCCACGCCCCCGTAACGCCTCGCCGGTCGCTTCCGCCCGCCCGCGGTCGGCTACCAGCAGCAGGCGCTGCTCCTGGGACGCTCGACGTCTACCACCTGGATGCAGCAGGTAGAGGGCAGGCCGCGCTTCCGGATCCCGACGGCGGTGGCTGCGCGCGGCGACCGGCTGCACCTGCCCGACGCCCGCTTCAACGGAGCAGAAGCCGACGACGGAGTACGACGCGGTGGGGTCGGTCGCGTACGTCGCCCGGGCTGGTGACCCGCTCCACCATCGCCCGAGTGAGGAACGCGTCTCCGTACGGCAGCGAAAACCTCGGGTACCGGTCGGCGAGCGTCGGCAGCGTCCTCCGCGACCGGCTGAACGCCCGCGACCGGCGTGCCGCCGAGCCGGAGACCGCTCGCCGCCTACTGGGCTCGAGCCTGCGCACCCTCACGCGGAAGGGGCCTCGACGGCACGTGGTCTACGCCAGCGGGGTGCGGGACCAGCGGACGGGTTTGCCGTTGGGGCCGCCGGTGAGCCAGGAGCCGTCGCCCTGCGGCTCCATTTCGTAGGGGTTGGTCGCCTCAACTGCGATCTCGCCGATGACCGTGCCCGTACCCGTGCCCGTGCTCACGTCGACCAGGTGGTGGCGGAACCACTCCTCCTCGTCCTCGCGCTCACCGCCCAGGGTGACCACGGCCGTGTCCCGAGTCAGGTAGCCGCCGCTCCATTCCACGAAGGTCCCCTCCGGGTCGTAGCCGAAGGCCTCGACGGGAAGGGTGAAGAGCACGTCCCCGCTGGGGTGGCGGTGGAAGGCGACGTCCCCCTGCCCGTGGTCGACGGTCATGAACTGCTCCCCGCCCGGCGCCATGTCGATCAGACAGCGGTCCCACCACGGGTACGTCACGAACTCCGGCTCGCCGTCGGCCCCGACCGTCCCGCGGAGAATGACGGAGCCGTCCTGGCCCTCACCGACGTCGAGGTAGATGCTGCCGTCCTCGGGGTGTACGTGGTGGATGGCGCTGTGCCCGACCGTTTCCAGCTCCCGGCGGACGAGGACCGCCCCCGTGTCGGCGTCGTACACGACCCACTGGTCCCCACCACCGCGCCTGGCCATCGCGTCCGGCCGGTAGACCCAGACGGTCCGGCCGTCCAGGGAGAGCGCACAGCCCGGCTGGTGGCCGTGGGGCACGTCGGAGTGCGGTTCGAAGGCCGACGCCCACACCAGGTCACCGGTGCGCGTGAGGCAGGTGACGCCGTTCAGTGTGGTGTACACGACCCGCTCGAGATCGGCCCGGACGACCGATGCCACGACCTCGTCGCCGGCCCGCGGCCGGAACACCGCGGCGGGCTCCAGCACCCCGAAGGCGCCGGAGTCCACTACGTAGGCATGGATGCGGCCGTCGTGGTGGCGCGTGATGATCTTCGGAGCCCGGGCAGGAATCATCCGCCGAGGCTAACGCCCTCCGCAGAACGGCGGGTGGCCGGCCCAACGGCTCGGGCGGGCGGGTCCAGGGGTCTGCAGCTCAGGTCTGCAGCCGCCCTCCTGCGTCCGCCGTCACGGCTGCCCGTCACGGGCGGGATGGAGCACGGCCGGGGCGATCTCCCGTACGCGCTCCTGCGTGATTCAGTGCCTTCGAGTTCGACGAAGGGGCGCCGACCGATCAGACGGGTGTGGACGTGGGTCTTGAGGTTGAGGGTCGTGGGCGAGTAGACCAGCAGGTCGGTCGTGAGGCAGCCGTATAGTTCATGGGCAACTCAGGGTGGTGTGCGCCGCAGCACGAGCAGGTGAATCCGAGATCAGTGGTCATGGTGTAAAGCCCAGGGATCGGCTCGCCGCCCTCGGTCGGCGCCCACCTGCGCCACCGGCGTGCCGGGACATGCCCCGCTCAGAGGGTGGTGGCCTGGCGCCCGTGGTCGATCGCCACGAGTTCGACCTCGAAGCCGTCCTCGTTCTCCAGGTACGCGGCATGGTGCTGCGCACCGCCTGCATGCGGATGCCGGTCGGGGAACAGCAGATGCCAGCCGTGCCCGGTCGCTTCCCGGGCCAGCCGGTCGACCTCGGTGTCGTCTTCGACGTGGAAGGCCAGGTGGTTCAGCCCCGGCCGGCAGCGGTCGTGCCGGTCGGCGGTGAGGGCCGGCGACTGTTCGAGGACCAGGTAGGTCGGCCCGAGCCGCCAGCTGCGCCCGTTGCCCCAGTGCTGGAAGAGGGCGTACCCCAATTCCTCCAGGAGCCAGCCGAACGAGGCGACCGCGCGGTCGAGGTCCGGAACCCACAGCTCGACGTGGTGCAACGTGCCGTGGGTGGGCCGGTTCACGAGGCCACCGCCTCGGGTCGTACGAGGAGACGGCCCTCTTCGCAGCGGGCTCCGCCGGTCGGGGCGGGGGCGAGGTGACGGCGTGCGTTCACTGGCTGATCACCCGTCGAACCTACCCCGCGGGGTGCCGCGCACAACCGATCGAGTGACGTCCGAAGGCAAGCGCATGTCGCCGTGCGCACCCGGCCCCCACGGTCGAGGCTGGAGACACTGTCCGGACCGGAAGCCGACGTGAGCACACCACCCATGAGCACATCACCCATGCCCCACACCCAGTTGGACGAGCGTTACAGCGACAAGGATGCGGCGGCCGTCCCGTGGCCGACGGCCGTGTCGCGGCTGACCGAGGCCGAGCTGTACTGGCTGACGACCGTACGTCCCGACGCCCGCCCGCACGTCACGCCGCTGATCGGCGTCTGGGCGGACGGCGCGCTGCACTTCTGCACGGGTCCGCACGAGCGCAAGGCCGAGAACCTCCGCGCCAATCCGAACGTCGTGCTCACCACCGGCAGCAACTCCCTCCACGAGGGCCTCGACCTGGTCGTAGAGGGCGAGGCGACGCGCGTGACCGACTCCGGGCGGTTGCGCGCGCTCGCCACGGCGTGGGAGACGAAGTACGGCGCGGAATGGCACTTCGACGTCGGCGACGGCGTCTTCGTCAACCCCGAGGCCGGGGAGGCCGTGGTCTTCGCGGTCTCCCCACGCACGGTCTTCGGCTTCGGCAAGGCCCCGTACAGCCAGACCCGCTGGCGCTTCGCCTGAGGTCCGGCGCCGAGCGGGGAGGGGCGGGCCGGTCGCCCCGATGACGGTGGAGGCGGTCGTCCTGCGGCTCTGCGTCGCGAAAGACGTGGAACTTCTCTTCCTCCGATGTCCGCGAAGCCGGGCCGGGCCCTCACGCTCCCGCAGCTACGGGACCCGTCATTGGGTCCAGATGTCCAGCAGCTGGTTCGCCGCACGGAAATTGTCGGGTGAATCCGTGTTGCACACCACAGTGACTGCAGTGTTCCGGTCCGGGCTCACCTTGAAGGTGCTGTGGAATTGCTCCCACTCACCTCGGTGCACCAGGCTCTTGTCGGGGAGAAGGAGCATTCCGGCCCCGTACCGCCCCTCTTCGATGCCCCGCTGGCGCAGGACGTCGCCCACGCTTACGGCCCCCTCCGTGACTCCGGTGAGCAGTTCCTTTCCACCGATACGGCCGGTGCGGTAATTATCGGCCCAGCGGACGAACTCCCCAGGAGTGGTTTGAACGGACCCGTCTCCGTACTGCTTCCAGGGGGAGGAATTGGGAGTGAAGGAGCGGTCCTTGTCGTCGTACGACTTCGCCTTGCCGGGGACGTCCACCGCCGGGGACAAGGTCATGCGCAGATTCAGCGGAGTGAAGAACTCCTCCTGGAGGAACGCCGGGAACGGCGTGCCGGTGACCCTTTCGACAACATGAGCCAGGAGGAGGTAGTTGGAGTTGGAATACGAGAAACGCTTGCCTGGCGGATCCTCCGGCTGTGAGGCGAGCATGGCCGAGATCGCTTCCTGCTGGCCGGGCCGGATCCGTCACCTCGATGCCCTTGGCCTCCAGCAGATCCTGGTATTCGGGAATGCCGCTGGTGTGCCGCATCAGGTCGCCCAGCGTGACGTCCCGGGTCCAGGCGGGCGGGTTGTCGAGGAAATCACCGCGTTTGCCGACCGCGGCCGCGCAGCCCGGGCCACCGGCGGAAGGCACCAGCTGTTGGATCACCTCCGCACTGCGTTTCTCGCGGTCGTCTCTGGCCGCGTATGCCTGCGGGTCCACGACGCCGGAAAGCGCGACCACCAGCATGGCTCCCCATGCCGGGTACACCTCCCATCGAGAGTCCTCCGGCGGCCATGCCCTGGCCAATCGATCAAGAGTCGGCGGATTGTGCGCCGCCGGGACGCGCGTCGGCGAGGCCCATCTGGTTGCGGACCGCAGATGCCGTCCGCGCACCAGGCACGGCGTGGTGGCGGCGGACAGCAACCTCGTCGGCCTAAATCTCCGCGCCCCACGATCTGGATCGACGACCTCCTGAAGGCCACCGCCTGGTCACGACCTCACGCAGCCTTAGAGGCTGAGGGCGTCCTCCGCGTTGTCCACCCAGGCCGTCACGGAATTCTTGTCGGGCGAAACGTACAGGCCGGGCGTCGACGCCTTGAGCGGAGCCTGCTCCAGATCCGACTCCGTGTTCATGGTCATCTCGATCGAGCCGACGGTCTTCCCCTTGCCGTCGTTGGCGCCGCCCATCAGCCCGGCGTACGCCGACTCCCCCGGGTCGAGCCTGATCGCGTCCTCAATACCGGGAGCCGTGCCGCGCTCCGTGGCCTGGCCGTCCAGGTCGCCGAAGGTCACGACCGGATGCCCCAGTGCCCTGCACGCCTTGGTGCCCTTGTTGGTGATCTTCAGCAGGTAGCTGCTGGTCGTCGGCTCCGCCAGGGTCGCGGTGAACTTCACGTCGAAGGTGCTGCACGGGAAGACGTCGAAGTCGGGGTCGGTCGGCTTCGCCGGCTTCGAGGTCGCCGACCGCTTGGACGGCGCGGACGGCGCGGACGGCGTTGCGGACTTCGTCGGGCTGGCGGTCGCCCCTCCGGACCCGCTGCCCGCCTCGTCATCGGTGGGCCCACAGGCAGTCAGGGCCAGTGCGGATACGGCGGCGAGGACGACTGCGGCTCTGCGTACGGTGCTCATGGCGTTGGGGCTCCCCAATGAGAAGCGCGAGGTGCGCGGGGCTGGGCTGAGCGGAGCTGAGCGGGGTCGAGCTGGGGTGGTCCCGGGTTGAACCGGGGTTGTGCTGAGCACCAGCGTCCCGCAGAAGCTTCACAGCTTGGTGACGGTGTCTTGCCGAGTCCACCACGATCGACTCGGCGTGTCGCCCGTCCGGCGCGGTCGGCGGCGGGAGCCCTCGGCGGCGAGGACGGCGCGAGCTAGCATCTGCGTCCATGGTGAGACCCGAGGAGAACGGCCGCACCCCAGGGGCGGTTTCCGGCGCCTGGCGCGTCACCGTGCTGAAGCAGGGGCGCCGCAAGGCCGGCCCGCCGCCGTACGAGCCTTCGCACCGCCTGGGTCAGCCGCTCGCCCGGCGGGACGGCCTCCGGGTCCACGGCACCGCCGGAAAGATCAGCTGCATCGACTCCTCGGGCCGCACCCTCTGGACCGCGCCCTGTTCCGGCAAGCCCAACGCCGCCCACATATCCCGCGGCCGGGTCCTCGTCACCACGGACTCCCTCGCGTACACCGCCTGGGGCAACCTCGGGCCCGCCCTGCTCCTCGACCTGACCGACGGCACCCTGATCACCGAGCTGCGCGGGGAACGCGGCGCGGCCTTGGGCGGCGGCCGTTTCCTCCTCGGGCTGGAGGGCTACGACGCCTTCGACACCTGGGAGTACGACCGCGACGGCACCCTGGTCGACTCCTGGCGCAGCTACGGTCACTACGTCATCGGTACGGGCATCCGCGTCGTCGAGACCGACCGCAACCTCCCCACCCGCAGCCGGGTGGTGCGGCTGCTTCCGGGCGGCACCATCGAGCGCGGACCGCTGCTCACCGACCCGCAGGCCCCTCGGCCGCTGGTCCTGACGGACGGCACCATCCTGGTCCTCGACGCCGGAGTGCTACGGGCCGTCGGCCGCCGGCTGGAGGACACCGTCCTCGCCGAGCTGCTTCCCGTGGACCCCGGCGAAGCCTGGCGCTACCACGGCCGCCTCCACCGCGCCGGTGACAAGGTCACGGTCTCCCTCACCGAGCGGTACCCCGACCACTCCGCCAAGCACACCCTCCACACCTGGACCCTCGCCCTCCACCCGGCCCGGTGACCGCCCCCCGGGGCGCAACGAGCGGTCCCCGGGAGGCGCAGGAGGCGCAGGAGACGAGGCTCAGCGGCAGAGGGCCGTGTCCACGAGGCTCTCGAGGTGTTTCGCTGCGGCCCCGTCGGTCGGGATGCTGGTCACCGCGATGCTGGCGGCGCGGCCGTCGTCGGTGACGCCGCCCCGGGTCTCGTATCCCGGGATGTCGCCGCCGTGGCCCCAGTAGACGCCGCCGCACGACAGCGGCCTGCTCATGAGCCCCAGTCCGTAGCCGGCGCCGGTGTCCCCGATGGGGACGGTGGTACGCATCTGGGCGAGCTGGTCGGCCGGGAGGAGGCGGCCGTCCAGGAGCGCGGCGTAGAACCGGTTGAGGTCGGTGTTGGTGGAGATCATCTGACCTGCCGCCCAGGCCACGGAGGGGTCGATCTGCGTGACGTCGCGCAGTGGAGCGCCTGCCGAATCCGGGTGGTACCCCTTGGGATGGGCTTCTCGGACGGCCATGTCACCGGCGGCGGGGAAGTAGGTGTGGCGCAGCCCGATGCGCTTGACGATGCGCCGGTCCACAGCCTCGGCGAGGGGGCGGCCGGTGACCTTCTGGACGATCAGGCCCGCCACCACGTAGTTCGTGTTGCTGTACCCCCAGTCCTTACCGGAGACGAAGACGGCCTTGCGCTGGAAGGCGATGTCGAGGAGGTCGCGGGGTTCGAAGTACCGCTGCCGAAGGATGTCGTCCTCGACGAGGTCCTCGTAATCGGGAAGTCCGCTGGTGTGCTGGAGGAGCTGACGGACGGTGATGTGACGCCCGTCGAACCCTTCCCCGCGGACGAGCCCCGGAAGGTAGGTGTCGACCGTGGCGTCGAGGTCGATCTTCCCTTCGCCGACCAGCTGCAGCGCGACCACCGCGGTGAACGTCTTGGTGCTGCTGCCGATCCGCACCTGACCGTCCTCGGGCACCTTCGAACCGGTGGCCAGGTCGCCCACCCCTGCAGTGTAGGTACGGGTGCGGCCTTCACGGCCCTTGACGCTCGCCAGCGCCGCGGGCAGGCCGTCAGAGTGCACCAGTGCGTTCAGGCCCTGCTGGACGGTGTCCGGCCTGGCGGAGGCGGACGCCGCAGGCGGCGCCAGCACACCCGTCGCCATGACGCCCAGGGCCGCAACCGCGGCGGCGACCGTGGCCGATACGGCTCTGCGCCGGCCGCTCCACTGTCGCCGGGACGAACCAGACCTTCGCCATGCCTGCTGCTCGCGCACGAGTCAACTCCTACGGGATCGTTGGGAAACCAGCGGTGTGTGCCGGTCCCAGCTTGTCCGCATTCGGCCGCGCGCAACGATCCTGCTACCCGCCCGGCCCCGGGTGGGGCTAACCCCACGTGCGCTCAGCCGGAGCAGGAGATGGCCGGGCCCCCGGCGCGGCACCCCGAGCCACCCCGCGTACGCCTCGCGGTCCACGGCCCAGGAGCGGTACGGGGCATGACGTCTGCGCACACCGGAGACACCTGGCGGCCGGCCAGCGAAAGGGGCAGCCGCGGCGGGGTGCTCCTTCAGCGAGACGGCCTCCAGGTCGCTCCAGGCGGGATCGGCGTCGAGGTGCCGCGTGCTCCTGTCGAGGCCTGCGTCCAGCGCTCGGCCAAGCGGTCCGGGAGGCCGCAGGTGGCCAGGAAGTCGAAGCACAGCTGGCGGCCGGCCGGCGCGCCTCCCGTGTGAACCCGGCGGGGACCAGCCGGACGCCCCACGCGGACAGGTGGGCGTAGCCGGGTAGGGGTGGCGCGGAACTACTCCAGGTGCGCGGCCGCCGCCTCGGGCGACGAAACTTCCCCGACTACTCGGCACACGCTCTCGGCGGCCCCAATCCGTTCGGCTGACCGATCTCGGCTGAGCACGAGGGACGAACGGCGCCAGATGGCACGCTCAGTCACAGCGACCACTCGCGTGTGACACGAGCAGCCGGCCCCGCAATTCGAACAATTGATGGAATAAATGAGTGATGCTCTTCCGCTTCCCTGCCGACCTGATCAGCCTCAAGCGCCAGCAGATCCGCCTACCACCAGCGCGCCCTTCGCCCCACCGTGGGAGCGGCCGAGCTGCGACGGAGCTGATCCGGTTGTCGTGCCTGATCAGCTCACCCGTATCGGGCGGAGCGGGGCTGGAGCACGGCGGGGCGGGTCGAGCTGTTCCGCGCAGCCGAGAGCGGGCCGGACGGGGTACGGGAGCTGATCGTGTGCTGGAGTGGCGAGGAGTTCGTCGTCATCGAGCCCGCGACGCGGTCCTCATGAGCGACCTCGAGGCCCGCCTGGAGAGCTGGCGGGCCGTCCCGGCGTGGCTGGGCTGGGCTGGGCTGGAGCAGAAGCTGGCCGACCGGGCGATCAGCGAGCTGGAGGCGGAGATGGCCGCCGAGACGGCCCGCCGGCCCCCGCCTCCGCCACCGGACTGGAAGCTCGAATCCATCCGGACCGGGTCCGGACCGAAGGCACTCTGCGTCCACGTCGGGGACTGCGCGATGAGCGGCGGCAGGCGCCTGGGCCGTGAGGAGGCCCGCCGGATGCTCGCTGCGGGCGTCGAGCCCTGCCCCTGCTCAGCCCCGAGAACGCACTCGGCATGACCGGCTGACGGGCGGCCTCCAGGCAGCGGGGTAGGTTCGGAGGTAAGGGGTGCGGCCTTGGCCAGCAGAGGCCGCGACGGAGGTCGCGCCCCGGCCTTCGGGCGAGCGGCCCCGCTCGATCGCCGCGCCGGACCTCGCACCTGGACCCTCTTCCCCTCGGCTGTCGCGTGGGAAAGAAGAGAGGTGTCATCGTCGCGGGAAGGCTTGCCCACCGGGACTGACCAGGGACAACGGAGGGTGTCCGATTTGCTAGGTTCCCACTTCCGGTCACACCTCCGGTCCCCTGCTGAAAGCAACCGTCCAGGCAACGGTTCAGCCACCTTCCGGTGCAACCCTGCCCGCTGCTCCTACCGGCTGCCGCGGTGCTCGTGTGACTGCTCGCGATAGTTGGCACTTCGCAGCGCTGGTCGGCACGGAGCGGTCGGCGTCCTGTCTTCGCGATGTCTAGGTGTACTGCCCTGTGAGGTTGGCTGGGGGCCGGGCCACGGTCGAGAGGGCCGACAGCCACAGCGCCTACACGAGCGGCGTACAACGAGAGGTGGTCGGTTGCCCGGGGCGGTCTACTGGGCAGGGCACCAAAACTGAGCGATCCCGGAAGATGCGGCGCCGGGCGAAGTAGGGAGCAGTGCGTGGTTATCCAAGTTGTCAGAGCATCGATCAAGCCGGAGCAGCGTGAGCACTGGCTCGAGGTGATTCGCGGCAACGCGGCTCGGACCCGTGCTGAGGAGGGCTGCGAGAGCTATCAGGTCGCCGAAGATCTCGAAGCGCCGAATACCTTCGTGATCATCGAGCAGTGGGCCGACCTCGACGCCGTATACAGGCACTACCGGAATGAATTCGAGGCGCTCATGGCCGCTTTGGGCGATGTCTTCGCAGCACCACCTGAGGCCTGGATCCACGACCTGGCCTCGACGCTGACTCTCGATGAAGTCCTTGCGAAAGCTGGACTGACCCGGTAGTCGAGCAAACCAGCGGACAGCGCGGGCGCGCCTGGAGCCACACCTGCTGCGCCGCCACTGTCGTACCCCTTGTCGAACGCGCCGCGGGGCCTTGACCGCCGTGGCTGACCTGCACGAACCGTCCGCGCGGGCGCGGCGGCCGTGGAGGGGGCGATGAAGGGGCCCAGGGAGGGGTCCTGCGGGGCCTGGTCCAGGTCTTCGACGAGCGCCTGGTCAGCGGCGGCGTACGGTTCGTAGACGGGGTGGACGTGGTGTCGGCGGGCACGGTGTCCTCGGAACCTCCGGCCTGCGGGCCGGGTCGGCGGTCCTCCGGCCCGCGCGCGGATCTGCGCACGGGCCGGAGCCACCGTGAGGAGCCACCCCATGCCCGGTGGGCTGCCGGCCCTGGTGTACGCGATGCTCACCGAGCAGCAGCCCCCGTTGCGCCCGGATCTGGCGCGGCTGCGGGCCGCCGTGGAGACGGACGAGGCCGCCGGCGTCGACGCGCTGATGGAGCCGCTGGACCGGGCGGCGGACGCCGAGCGGTGGTGGCGGGAGGTCAAGCCGCGGTTGGACGCGTACACGGCCGCCGTGACGGCTGAAGACCGGTACCCATCGACGTGGCAGAAGGTGGCGACCCGGAGCACTGGCTCTATGCACGGGTTGTGGACGTCAGTTGTTCAGGGGTGTGGGAGGCGCCCAGATCCGCGGTCGGGTGATGTCCAGGAGTTTTGGGCGGCACCGCTCCCGCCGGGGCTAGCAACCCTGATGCACAGGCTCATGATCCCGCACGTGTCGGGCCCCGGGGCGGGACTCTCTGCCCCTCCCCCCGGGTGGCGCTGTGTCTGCCTACGCGGGTGAGGTGATGGGCCAGGTGTACTCGAGTTCGGGCAGCTCGAAGCCCTGCTCGAACCAGCAGACACGCTCATCGGTGCGGAGGGCACCATGTCGCTCGTAGAAGGCAATAGCGCGGGTATTGGCGCGCAGTACTTCCAGGTAGACCGGCCTGTCCGGGTGTTCAGCGGCTGACCATGCCAGGGCATGCGCCAGGAGCCGGCCGCCGATCCCGGACCCGGTACGGCCTGGTCTGGCGTGCAGGTTGTCCAGCAAGAGCCGGCCATCAGATTGAGGAATCAAATACGCGAAACCGTCTATCTCGGTCGCCGCCTCCACCACGAACAGCGCCGCCCCAGGGAGCGGCTCGTCCAGTCGACCGCGCCAGAGCTCCAGGCGATCTTCTAGGAGAGGGCCACCCAAGAAGCTGGTGGGCATGATGCCCGCGTAAGCCGTACGCCAACTCTCGGCATGCAACGCCGCAATCTCGGTGGCATCGCTCCTGCGGCCCCTTCTGATCTCCATGGGTCCCAGCCTCGCCCATGACCAAGAGCGATGCCACATCTGGGCAGGTGAAACGGCTAACAGCGGCTTTGAAGAAGGGCCCTAGCGGTGCGTGGGCGGGTTCGGCCGCTGCGGCGGTTGCGGCCGCAGCGGCGTCAGCCATGGTGACGGACTACGTGACGATGTGCTGTCGGGCTGGGCCGAGGACCCGTGGGTGGTGTTGCCAGTCTTCATCGTCTCCGTGATCGTCGCGGCCGCGCTGGCCGTGGTGGGCCGTCCCATCGAGGGCGGTGGCGGGGCGGGGCCGGTACGGCTGGTGCCGCTGGCGCGGGTTCTGGCCAGTGGATTGGAATCCCCCCACACACGTGGACGGACCTGTCCGCGGGCGCAGGGACGAGCTCGCGGCGCTGCGAAGGATGTTGAAGCGGCCCGCGGAGCGTGGTTGCGCTGGCGCGGTCAGGCCGAAATCCCCGGCCGAACCGGGCCGCGGCCTCCAGGACCCCGAGGACTTCCCCGCGGACCACCGCGCTCCGGCCGCGGTCGCACGCTTCCCGCCACAGCGCCACGGCCAGCCGGAACGCGAAGCCAGCAGTGTGACCAGATAGGGCCTTCCCGAGCGGGGCGGCTCGAAGCCTCCCCGCGCTCCCCGCCACGCGCTGGCGGCGCGCCTCGAAGAGCGCATGGCCGGCACCGGCTACGCCTGGATCGTGAACGCCCGAACCGGTCCGGGAGCCCACCCTTGTTCCCCACTTCCATGCCGCGACCGGCCCGCATGCCGCCGCGTGGCCGGCTTCAATCCCTCGTCAGGCGGGTGCAGTTATGCCTCGGCCTTCTTCAACAACTCCACCAGGCTGGAGAAACTGTCCGCGGCGTGGCCGGCGTCCATGCCGCGCCGGAAGAGGCGGGCAACCGCGGTCGGAAGGGCGGTGTCGACGCCCGCATCGGCGTTGGTGTGCAGGACGTGCTCGACGCTGGCCATCCCCATGGCCAGGCGGTCTACGTCGCCGAGGTGTCTTCCGGCATCGATGCGCTCGGCGTAGAAGGCGAAGAACCCGGGAAGCGAGTTCGCGGTGTCGGTGGCGTGCTGCAGGATGTCGGCCGCTGCCAGACCATTCGCGCGGGCGAGGGCGATCGCCTGCCAGTAGCTCAGCATGGAGGTCCAGAACATGACCATGCCGAGCTGGTAGAAGAGCGCGGCAAGTCCCGGGTCCTCGCCCCGGTAGTCGGTCCGACCGGTCACGACTTCGAGCACCAGCCGGTGCTTGTCGAACACCTCGCGCGGGCCGCTGTAGAAGGTGGACGATGCGGACTGCCCCACCCCGGAGGGAGGCACCGTGATGCCTCCGGTGAGCTGCACGGCGCCGCGCTCGACCGCCCAGCGGGCGGCGGCCCGGGCCTGCTCAGGGGTATCAGAGCTGAGATTGACCAGAACCCGGCCGGCCAGCGCCGTCGCGGTGGGCTCCAGCACGTCGTACATCGCCGCGTAGTCCGTGAGACTGAGGATCACCACCTCGTTCGCGGCCAGAGCCTCCTCGACGCTCGGCGCGAGGACCGCGCCGCGGGCCACCAGGTCATCCGCGCGAGACGCGGTGCGGTTCCACACGGTGACCGCATACCCGTGATCCAGGAAGGCCGCGGCCATGGCCTGACCCATGGGGCCGAGCCCAATGACGGTGACCGACTGTGTGCTGCTGCTCATGACGAGATCTCCACCCCTCACTAAAACGAACGCTCTATTTAGAGCATGGCGGGAACGTATCACAGCTCTGGAACGAACGCTCTACTCAGTTGACCGATACGGTGGCTTCATGCAGACCAGCACACGGGACCGGATCGTCGTCGCCGCATCGCGACTCATGCAGCGGCAGGGCTACGTCGGCACGGGCATCAAGCAGATCGCCCAAGAGGCACAAGCCACCCTCGGCTCCGTCTACCACTTCTTCCCGGGGGGCAAGGAGGCCGTCGCCGTGGCTGCGATCAAGCACAGCAACGAGGAATTCGCGACGCTCCTCCAAAAGGCACTGGACAGCGTCGAAGACCCGGCGGAGGCAGTGATGGCCTGTGCCGAACAACTCGCCGAGGAACTGCGCAAGTCGGGCTGGATCGACGGCTGCCCCGTCACGGCGGCAGCCCTGGAGACGCTCGGCACCGACTCAGAGATCCAGCAGGCGTGCGCCGATGCACTGCGCAGCTGGGAGCAGTTGTTCTTCGAAAAGTTGCTGCGCTGCGGCTTCCCCTCCCGGAGTGCCCGGGAAGTGGCGATCACCGTCATCGGCGCCTTGGAAGGTGCCGAAGTCACCGCCCAGGTCAACCGCAGCGAGGAACCACTGCAGGCGACAGGCCGGCAACTGGCCCGTCTTGTACGCTCGTACGAGGTCTACGCACCCCGCTAGGGACAGCCCGTCCTCCTTTCGGCTCTTCCGGGGCGTGGCACCGTGGGCCACGCCCCAGAAGAAGGAGCCTGTACCGCTCCCCAAGGCCGTGCTGCGCCCCGTCTGCCACCCCGGACACCTGACGGCAGGTTCGAGCTGGACATGAGCGCATACCTGGACATCGTGCTGCCCGTCGTACCCGGCCCCACACCGCGGCGGACGCCGAAACGCAGGTCGGGGAACCGGCGCTGGACCGCACTGGGACGTTGAGGCTGACGTGGTCGGCTCCGGCGTCGAAGTGGTCTTGGAGGCGGTGAGCGACGTACTCGGCACGGCCGTGGGCCACCAGCGCGTCGACCAGCCGATCGTCGAGCGCGTCCGGGTTCTCGTATCCGAGCCCTCGCGGCGGTTCGCGGCGGTTCGGCAGGGCGGTCGCGGCCGTGGTGCGGGCGAGATCGGCGGTGTCCGCACGGTCGCGGCTGAGCACGCACAGCTGGGTGATGGCCAATAGGCCGTCGTCTCCGAGGACGTTTCTGGTGGCGCGGGTGTACTCGACGGGCATGCCCAGCACCGTTGCGCCCCGAGCGCGTTCGGCGGCCAGGGCGAGCATGCCGGGATCCAGGGCGGCGAGTACGCGGTGGGGTAAGGCAGCCGTGTCGGGAGGCCCGAACGGGGCGGTGTCCAGCGCGTCGGGGTAGGAACGCATGGTGGCCGGGGGCGGGCCGAAGCGGTGGCTGCGGATGTCCTCGACCAGGCTGGGGTGGCCGTCCCACAGGCCAAGCAGGAACCGGCCGGGGTACGCCTCCTCCAGGGTGCGCTGCCCGGCGGCGGCCGGGACCGGGTCGCGGGCGTAGATGTGGGTCATGCCGGCGGCCACGGTGATGTGCCGGGTGGCCGTCAGGAGGATCGCGGCCTGCGCCATGGCCTCCCGTCCCGTGATCTCGGGGAACCACAGGGTGCCGTAGCAGAGGTCCTCGATACGGCGGCGGCGTTGCGAACCTCGGGGGCGGAGAAATGGTCGAAGTCCCACGCCCAGATCCCGATGCGTCCGAGGCCGTGGGTGCGGGGCTCACGCGTCCTGCCCTGCGGTGCGCGTGGAGTCCAGAAACGCGGCGATCCGGGACGCGCCGGTTCGCTCCAGCCAGGTGCCGAAGTCCATCGCAGTGGGGTGGATCTTCCGGGTGGCGGGAATGTCCGCGCGGTAGCCGCGTGCGTTGAGCCACTCGTTGGCGTAGGCGAAGTCTTCGCTCAGGGCCCGGATCGCGTCGATCGGGACCTGCACGTAGGGCAGCGGTGGTCCGAGCGCCTTCCCGATGGCCGCGGCGATCTGAACCGGCGTGAGTTCGTCCCCCGCCAGGGGGACCTCCCGGCCGATCCACTCCTCCGGCCGGGAGAACGCCAGAGCGGCCACGGCGCCGACATCGTCGACGGCCATGATCTGCTGGGGGACCTCCGGCGCGAGCCCGGTGGACAGGATTCCGTTCCGCAGCGCGTATCCGCCGGTGAAGTTCTCCATGAAGGACACGGGCCTAAGGATCGTCGCGGGCAGGCCGAGCGCGGCGATGTGCTGCTCGATCCGCCACTTACTGACCAGATTCACCGGAAGCTCCTCCTCAAGGTGTCGGTCCGCGCCGGCTACGGAGGTGAAGACGAAGTGCCCGATGCCGGCGGCGTGCGCGGCCTCGGCGACGTTCACACCCCAGCGCACCTCGTCCTCGGCGGTGAAGTCCGGCGTGGTGCCGGGCGAGCCGACGGTGGGCTGGACGCTGAACAGGTCCCAGGCGCCCTCGGCCGCGGCGGTCAGGGAGTCGACGTCCTCCGCAAGATGTATCGGCCACTGCGGCGGGCCGGCATTGAGGTGATCCCGAACGCCGTGCCGGACGGCACGATGCCGTTCGTCTACGGATATGGTCCCGAGGACATCGTCGGTGGCTTCTCTCACCGGTACGAGACCCCACGGCTTGTCGGGCGTCTCAACGAGGACTGGTATGACCTGGCTGTTTCCTCGGGCCTCTGCGACCAGCGGCGCGAGTTCCTCGTCCTGCTTCCAGAGGGCACCCGTACACACGGCGCCTTCTTGCAGGACCTGCGCCACGGCCGCCGTGCCGCACCGGCAGTCTGGACCAAGGTCCGGCTCCTGGAACGCTGGGACATCATGGGCCGGGGGGCTGCATCGGCGTTCCTCGGCATCCGCGCGGGCCATCCGGGCTTCGGCATGATGGCGCTCGACAGCAGCGTGTACATCAGTTGCTCGACGGGTGAGAGGGGCGTCGACGTGGTCGCGGTGGGCCACCCGGACCACTCGGAGAACATCCTGCGGCAGTTGGAATGGTTCGCGTCGCGGAGGGACAGCTCCGACCGCGAGTTGCAGAAGCGGGTCGCCGTCTGGCTCGCGGGCCGCGCACCAAGTGCTGTCAGCCCTTCTGAACGATGACCACGCGGCCCCGGTGGCCGAGGCCGGCAAGGTTGTCGCTGTCCAGCTGATCACGTGACTACTCCATTGCCCAGTCGTTCACGCGGTCATGGGCGGGGTGAACCGACCGAGGCGGGAGCGGCTTCCGCCGTTCCTGCCATTCAGTAACGGTCGTTGCGGCCGGTGGCGGGAATCACCGGCGGGTTATCAACGGGATTCTGCACCGGGCCCTGGCGTTGGGTGAGCATCTGGCCGAAGGAGCGGACGTGTCGCGTGAGGGCGTCCAGCTCGGGGCAGCCGGCGAGGACGGACTCTCCAGGAGCTCCGCCTGTTGGTGTCCGCCGCCAGCACGTGACGGCGGACACCGATCCACTCGTGCACCCTCAGCGTGGGTCAGGAGGCTGCGGCAGCCCTCTGGATACGGGGGACGAAGAGCTGGGCCAAGGAGTGGGCGGTGGCCGGGTCCAGGGAGCTGCCTCCCCCTTCCAGCCTTACCTGGGCGATGACCGTCCCCAGGCACATGGAGAGGTCGAGGCCGTCCAAGTTGCCGGCGTTGCGGTAGTACGTGTGACTCTCGACGCCGGGGACGGGGGCCGCCTCCGCCTTGGTGTATTTGGCCGACCAGTCCTTCTCCTTGCGGCACGCGGCCTCGGCGGCCTTCTTGTCGGCGTAGGCTTGGATCTTGAAGAGAACGGTCTCGCCTACCTCCTCGAATTTGGTCGAGCCGTGCGCGATGCCGCTGCAGTCCCAATGCGTGTCCGGACCGCACTCCGCCGCGGACTTGGGCTGTTCCTCGATGTCCGCGCGGCCGGTCTTCGACTTCCAGCCCTTCATCGACTCCGGGTCAGGGAGCGCCTGCTGGATCCGCTCTTTGGTGTTGAACACCGTGTCGAAGTCCACCTTGCCACCCTTCGACTTCTCCGAACCCTCTCCTGCGCCTGGCGCCGGCTTGTCCGTGATCGGCGGCTTCTCCCCGACGGAATCGGAGCCGCCACCTCCACAGGCGGCAGCGAAGACCGCCAGCGCCATCAGAACAGCCGCCCTCGAACCAATGCTGGACCTCAACTGCACTCCCCGTTCCCCCTGGCTCATCGGACCAACCCATCAGGCTGTCACATCGTCAGATGATCCTGGCGGCTGCCCCCGATGATGATCAAGCGGAGCCCAGCCCACGGAGGCGGTCGCGGAGTGCCGGTGATCACTGAACGCCTCCTGAAACCACGAACAAACGCTGTCGGTTGAAGGGTTGTGGCTCAGGTTCTGGGGTTCGTAAACCGTGCGTCGCCAACATCAGAAGGTGAACAGAGCCTCCTCTTGTGGCGGGATTGGGAAAGCGAGAACGTTGCGGAGACGGAGGATGTCCCGCCGCCACGTGAGTCCGTCCGGGGCTTCGTCCCACAGTTCAGCCACTTCAGACACCTTGCTGACCACTTTGTCCAGGGCATCGATGGCAAGCGCTCTGAGCTGCCAGCCTGGCTCCACCCCCAAGCGCCTGCCCCACCGGCGGGGCGGGGCACCCGACGGCTACCGCCTCATGTGCGTCCAGGTCTTGCCTGATTGCGTTCACCGGCATTCCCATTGCAACAATTGAAGTCCGTGAGCAGGCGAAACACCCTCCTGGACCCGAAAGTTGATTGACGCATCAGTAAAGGCAACATAGCCTCCCAGACCATCGGGGCCAGCGCCCGCCACAGCCCCGGCAAGGTATCGATACGGCCGTCAAAGCCTCAGAGCTAAGGATCCTGTGCCCGATGGGAAAGCTCATCCACCTCGTACACCAGTCCCTCGACGGCTACATCGAAGGACCCGACGGAGAATTCGACTGGCCCGCCATGGGACCGCAGCTCTCCGCTTACTCACGCGAACTGACCCCTGAAGGAACGGTGTTCCTGTACGGTCGCAAGGTCTGGGAGCTGATGTCCGGGTTCTGGCCCAAGGCCGAGCAGTACTCGCAGGACCCCCACGACCTTGCCTTCGCTCCCCTGTGGCGCGCTGCACCCAAGGTGGTGGTCTCCCGCACGCTCACGACAGCCGGCTTCAACGCCCAGATCATCTCCGACAACGTCGCCGAGCAGATCAACGGCCTGAAGGAGTCCGGCCAGGACCTCGTACTCTTCGGCGGTGCCGAACTGGCAGCCCACCTCACCGCACACCGGGTCATCGACGAATATCACGTGGTCACGCACCCGGTGCTCCTGGGCGGAGGACGGCCGACGTTTCCCGCCGCCTCGCAGCGCACGGAACTGGAGCTGGTCGGCACACGCTCCTTCGACGGTCGCAGCACGCTGCTTCGCCACCAGCTCACGCCCCCCGCAGCCGGCAAGGCCTAGCAGCGATCGGCAGCCGCCCAAACGACGCTCCGACCAGAAGACCCGGCAGAGCCAGGCGCGGCTCTGGGCGGCCAGGCGACGGACATGCCCCGCACTCGGCAGCCGGGGGGGGGCGACCCGCCGGCGTTGAAACGGACGTGTGGCGGCAATACCGGCACGGTCGATGGCCCGGCGAAGACGAGGGTGCCGTGCTCGGTGTCGGCGATGCGGCGGTCAGGGGGTTACCAAACGCCGGCACTCGCGAACGCCCTCAACACGCACGGCTGGTTGATCTCGGTCCGAGCTTGCTGCCTTCCCTGAAGTCCTGGATGAGAACCTGGGTGCAATGCCGCTACCAGAGGGGGCAAGGTCGTGAGGCACACACTGAACCTTTGGCGTCAAGAGCTCGGAGAGGTGCCCGAGTCCGTCTGGCACCAGACCGAGCTCCGCGTGCTGATCCTCGCGGACAACGGACTCACAGCCCTCGCGCCAGGGATCGGTCAGCTGCAGCGGCTGAATACCCTGGACCTTGGCCACAACGCGCTCACGTCGGTGCCCGATGAACTGGGCAGCCTGACCGGGCTCAGCGACTGTCTCTACTTGCACGACAACCAGCTGACACGGCTTCCACATTTCCTGGGAAACCTGACACAGCTGCGCTATCTCAACGTCGGCGAGAACTCCCTCACCTCCCTGCCGGAGGCCATCGGGAATATGAGCAGCCTCATCGAGTTCAGAGCACAGCACAACCGGCTCACCACACTGCCAGACAGCATCGGCCGACTCCGCAACCTGCGTGAGCTCTGGCTCCGAGGGAATGCGATCGAGCACCTGCCGCCGTCGACCGCCCAACTGCACGAACTGCGTCACCTGGACTTGCGCGAGAACTCCGTGGCCGAGCTGCCGCACTCGCTGGCCGGCCTCCCCCGACTCCGTCAGATCGACCTGCGGAGCAACCGCCTCAGCCAGCTGCCGGACTGGCTCACCCTGATGCCATCGCTGGAGAAGCTGGATCTGCGATGGAACGAGATCGATGCCTCCCTGCCGCTACTGAACACACTGGAGCGACAGGGATGCGTCGTCTTGACGTGAACGACACACCACACGGCCTCTCACACCGCAGGCCCGTCAGCGCAGCCGTGTGGCCGGGGTGGGAACGCGGGCGGATTCGCCATGATCAGATCGAATGATCGTCTTGGGTGATCTGCCGTAGGGACTCGACGAGAGGACGGGCCGATCGGAGAAGTGGATCACGACGGGTCGCAGCCTGCCGCAACCGGAGCCGGGACAACCGACAGGATGACTGCATGCCCACACCGCCTACTCCGTGGCTGACGCCTCGTCGGCGCGGTCCTGGGCCTCTAGGACGCGATGGCCGTGTTCCGCCGACCACGCGCCCATCGCGCGGATCGGGACCATGAAGCTGTGGCCCAGGTCGGTGAGTTCGTACTCGACGCGCGGGGGCGCCTCCGCGTAGGCCCGCCGCGTGACGAGCCCGTCGTACTCGAGGCGGCGCAGCGTCTCGTTGAGTACCTTGGCGCTGATCCCGCCGATGGCCGCGCGCAGTCGCCCCGGCCGCATCGGGCCGTCCCCGAGCGCGAACACGACCACGCTGTTCCACCGATTGGTCAACAAGTCGAAGCCCACACGCGCCCGACAGTCCGCCAGATACTCGCCGTTTCTTCCCACCACTCCCCCAATTATGGTCCCCCGGCGGGAACCGAACGGTTCCTTTCGGCCAGCCTAGATTCACTCGAACGAACCGACAGGTCAAACAACGGGGATCGATATGCGAATCGGAATTTTGGGTGCGGGCGCCATGGCCGAGGCTCTCGGCGCGGGCTGGGCGAAGGCCGGGCACGACATTGTGGTCGCAGCGCGCGACGCGGACAAGGCGACGGATCTCGCTGCCCGGCTCGGGGCCCGCGCGGGCACCTTCGCCGAGGCCGCCGCACACGGAGACGCAGTGCTCGCCGCGCTTCCGCACACCGCGATGCTCGACGTGGTCGCGCCCCTGGCCGACGCGCTCGCGGGACGGGCCGTGATCGACTGCTCGAACCCGATCGTGCCAGGGCCAGGCGGGCTCATGCTCACCACGGACGGCGGTCCGTCCGCGGCCCGCCGGATCGCGGACGCGGCGCCAGACGCGCACGTGATCAAGGCGTTCAACGTGTGTGCCGCCGAGGTGTGGGCCCGGTACCCGGACGGCCTGGCGGTACCGCTGTGCGGGGACGACGCCGGCGCCCTGGATCTGGTGCGCGCGCTGGTGACGGACTTGGGGGCGATCCCTCTGGACGCGGGCGGCCTGGACCGGGCCGGTTACGTGGAAGCAACCGCCGCGTTCGTGATCGGGGTGTGGTTCGCGGGCGGTGACCCGCGCACGGTGCTGCCGCTCGTGGAGCACGCGCGGGGCTGATCGGGGGTCAGGTCTGCGTTCGCGGGAACACCAGGCGTGCCAGAGGCTTGAGCCCGGGTCGGCAGCTCCGCCTGCCCAGCAGCCCTCGAGTGCGCCTGCGAGCTCTGCCCATGCGCATGGTGGAGCGCTCGCCGGGGCGGCCCGGTCAGTCCCTTGGCCGCGCTTGCGCCTTGGCACAGAGGTACGGACGCGCGAGCAACAGGCCGGTGCCGGTCATGACGATGCCGAAGTAGACCGGAGCGAGGTGGAGGAAGTCGGTGTAGTGGATCGCGCCGTGTACCACGGCAGCTGGCAGGAAGCCGGCGGCCTCCGCCGCGGCCAGGGTCCAGAACACCCAGGCTTCACCCTGCCGCCAGCCCCAGGCGCTGAGCAGAATGATGGCCACCGCGGCAGCCATCAGGGCACCGCCGAACCCCGCCCGATCATGGGCGACGAACGGCACAAGCCGGGGGTTAGCGGTTTCCAGGGTCTGCGTGCTGGCGCCCAGGAAGGCCAGGTCGGTTGGCACGAAGACACCGGTCAGACCGACCACTGAGATCACCGCTCCGCCGACGAACAGCCCCGCTCCCGTGACGATCAGCAGCAACTGGCCGACCAACGCCCGTCGGCGCTCCGGCTCCGGCCCTTCGGGCGCCGGGCGCCACCGCGGTGTGTGCGGGGTCCGACGGACTGCGGCCACGAACATCGGGAACAGCGCGATGGTGGTGGCCGTGTGCAGGGGTTCCACGAAGCCGGTGGCCAGGAAGTAGAGCAACGTGGGGAAGCCGATCGCCCCCGAGAGCAGATACACCTCGCGGGCCCAGGGCCAGCCGCGTCTGATCCCTCCCACGGCGAGGCCGGTGTAGAGGACGCCGATCGCTACCATCGTGCCGGCCATCGTGATCCGGTCGTGCTGGAGCACGAGGTGGTGGTTGGCGGCATGCAGTTCGTGCAGCGTCATGCCGAGGTAGTCGCGGTCGTACCAGAGCAGCACCGGCCCGAGCGTGATCGCCGCGGCGCCGAGTCCGGCGCCCGTCATACCGAGCCCGACGAGTAGCGCCCACCACCAGGCGGGCCAGCGGCGGGGATCGCGCCCGACGTCCCGCAGCACCGGAGCGGGCGCGGTGGCCGTGGCTGCTTCGGTGACCCGTTGGAACCAGCCAGGTCCGGCCGCGACGAGCACCTCGGGACGGGCGAGCACAACCACCGACATCGGCACCAACCACCACTACTACAGCTCCTCCTCGTTCGGCTTCCGCTACGACGGGGCGCTGTTCGACGGACGCCTCGCCGGCGGTCCCACCGACGGCGCGTCCGCGCCGGGGTGACCGGGGCTGCCGGACCTTCGGTAAAGGATCGGCAATGCGGCGGGAAGGGTGGAGTCGGGCGGACTCTCCACCTTCGCAACGTTCCACCGATCTTGAAGGATCCCCCCATGCACAAGCGCGCCCGTACAGGGCCATGGGCGGCGGAGGCAGCGGCGTCGGGTTCGCCGCACCGGAACTCATCGGCCGGGGCTGGCTGCCCGGCGGCCCGGCCGTCACGGTGAAGAAGTCCTCCACCTTCCAGCTCAGCCCGCCCTACGGCGGCAAGCCCGGCGGTGTCCGCGTCCTCGAGATACCGCTGGGCAAGGACCGTCTCGTCGTGGAGTACCGCCACGAGGACCCCATCTACCGCGATGACGACGACGGCACCCTCGACGCCGCCAACGAGGGTGTGCACGCCTACCGGGTGCCCGAGGGCAATTACAACGGCTCTCGGCTCGTCGACCCGACCGAGGGCAAGGGCGACGCCGACGTGATCATGACCCTGACCGACGCCGCCCACCAGGTCGAGGTGAAGGTGGTCGAGTCCGGCGGCGGCTCCGCCACCGTCGCCGTCGCCCTCGACGGCGTGCCCGCACCCGCCAAGGCCGGGAGCCGGCCCACGCAGCACACCAGCCACCCCCGCCCCGCAGACCCAGGCTGCCCAGGGCACGCCGGTGCCCGAGAACGACACTGCCGCGGCCGCCCCCGCAGCGGCGCCGTCCACACCTGCCCAGGCTGCGGCCGGGCACACCATGAAGGGCGGCACCCAAGACCTCGCCCAGACCGGTGTTACGCGCCACCGCAGACGCGGGCGTCGACGCGCCTGACCACCGGCATCACCGAACGGGCTCCCGCCCAGTGGTCACACCCTTGGCCGGCACCGCCTGTAGCCGGCCGGGGCCTGTTCACGTCGGGATCATCCTGCTGGTCGAAGCCCCGCGTGCGGGGTGAGCTGAGCGATGTCGCTTGGGAGGGGGTGGAGCCGCATCCGCGCGCTTCTCGGGTCCGGCCGGTGGGCGGCGGCCGGACCCGGTCACGGTGATTGGTCCGCGGCTTCTCTCCGAATACGGGCCAGTGGAACGTGCCCTGACCCCGCCACGTCTCCCAACCGCCCGCAATCGGTGGTGCGACGGCATGAACTGACGGATGACGTCCGGACGGTGCCACGTTTGAGACGAGAGCGTCGTCTTCCCTGGTGAGCCAGGTGAGACGACGTAGAGGGCGCGGGTCTGGTCGTCACCGTTCCGACAAGCAGCCCACCGTTCTGACCCCCGCCGGTCTGGAAGTCGTCCCGGGCGAGTGGCCTGCATGTTCAGATCACCGCTTTCGTCAGCACCATTCGTCCGCCACCGGCGGGCCGTCGCCGAGGCTCTGGGCCCCGGCGGGCGAACGGTCCCCCGAACGGGCGGCTCGACGGGCACCCGCCGCCGGACGGCCGGAGGATCAGTGCGGGAACACGCGACGGGAGCCACCAAGAATGCCGAAGACCGCCGGTTGCTCGAAGGGGGCGCGCATCCTCCTGTCAGGCGTGCTGGTCCTCGCCGGGGTCGTGGCGACCGGGTGCAGCGGCGAAGCCCGCGACACCGGGCAGAGGCCCGGAGCAGGACCCCACCCCCAGGCGGCGCGCTCCGGAAGGGTCACGGTCGTCTACGAGGCCCAAACGGTCGAACCGGAGGACCGGGAGGCCATGGCACTGATCCGGAAGTCCCGTGTGCTGGAGCGATCGGCCGACTGGGTGAACAGAGCACTCACTCTCCCGCACGACATGGTCGTGAAGGTCACCGCCGACGTGCCACCCGGGGTCACCGACGCCGTCACCCAGCCCGACGGCAGGACCATCTTCATCCCACCGTCGTTCCTGACTGAAATCGAGAAGGCCCTCGTCGACGTCGTGAAGACCGTCGAACGGCCCGCCCCGTTCCCCGCGTCCGAGTACAACGCCGACGACCTGACCGTGCTGTCGACCGAATTCATCTTCGGCCACGAGATGGGCCACGCACTGCAACGTCAGCTCCTCCTGGCCAACCTCGGCCTCGAAGAGGACGCGGCTGACGGCTTCGCATCCTTCTACACCGTCAACCAGGTCGGGCCGGGCCCGTCGCTGGCCGCCGCGATCCTCTTCGACGAGGTCGCCCGCAAGGAAGGCCAGCCCACCTTGGAAGGCTTGGCGAGCGACCATCCCGTCACCCAGCAACGGGCCTTCAACTTCCTGTGCTACCTGGAGGGCAGCGACCCGAAGAAGTACCAGCAGTCCCTGGTCGACAGCGGCTATCTCCCGAAGACCCGCGCCCCTCTCTGCCCACAGGCGTGGGCGATGCTGGACTACGGCTGGTGGACCCAGCTCCGACCCCACTTCAGCGCGACGTTCAGGGCCCCGGGCGACCAGGAGCAGAAGGAGGCGCACGCGCGGCTGATCGCGGAGACGAAGGCTCTGGCGAAGCGCATCGACGAGATCCGCAGCGGTCAATGAGCCCGTCCGGCACGGGCCTGAGCGGCTCTGCAGGCGTCCGCCCCGCAAGCAGCCCGGCCCCGGCAGCGCCTCGTTCCGCCCACCGGAATCGGCGTGCGCGGGCACCTGGAGCCGGGCGAGTCCCTTTCCTTCGGGGACGCCCCGCTCGTCGTTCTGGCCGCTCGGACACAGCGAGCACGCCGAACCCCGCTGGCCGGTGCTGGCGGAACACGCCCCTTCAGCCTCGGCCGGCGCTCTATCGTGGAGAGCGCCGACCGGCAGAGCAGACCCCCAGATCGTCATCGCACAAGCCTTCTGGCAGTCACCGCCGGCGCACCAGGCCCGCCCAGCGGTTGAGGCCTGCAGTCTTCGCGAGGGCGATGTTGCCAGCGACAGTGTGACGGACAGCGGTGGTCATCCGCCCGTCTACGGCATGAACGCGCGCCCCGGCGTCCTCGCCGAGCTCCGCCTCCTGGCCCGTAGGCGTTCTGCATGGCGCGGCGGACCGCGTCCGTCACGACCTCACAGGCGCAACCGTCGCCGCGGTCTGCGCTGCGTCCCCGAGCGCTTCCGCGAACGGTTCACCAGGCGGGGAGGGACGCGTGTGCGGCGTTGCCATGAGGCGGGGCTCCATGTCGGGGCGCAGCGCGAACGGCAGGACCCGGCAGCTCCGGAGCGTGGCCCGGGCCCGGCGGCGTACGGGGTACACCGGAAACGGGTGCGGCAGGCCGCGGCCCGGCGTACGCACCGCCCACGTGGTACGCGCGGCCGCCGTGCAGGGCGCGGGGGCGCCCGCCGGTCCGCCTGCCTCCCGCAGCAGCACGGCCGCCGGCAAGGCGGCTTGCGCCTGCGCGCGGAACTCCTGCGCCCGGTGCCACGAGGCCGCCGCCTCCACCAGTGCCGACCCGAGCGTCAGTGCACAGCCGCAGTGTCACCTCGCCATCCCCACGCCGGACATCACCGCCCGGTCGGCCGGCGCCCCGACCTACGTGGCATCAGCCTCGACGGCCGGGGCCACGTCAGCGGTCGGTCTGCTCTTCGGCCTTCACCCCGGCTACGTCCTCTCACCGGACGACCGGGTGATCATCGCGGCGACCCGGCAGGATCTCGCCGAGCTGCTGGACGGCGGACGACACGCAACCCTGGCCGGCCGAGCCCGCACTCCAGGGGAACTGCTGCGGGGCAGCTGACCGAGCACACCGCTGGCAGGGACTGGGGACGGAAGCCGTTCGTTCGGACGGACAGCGCTCCGAGGTGTTCCCGCGATAGGCTCCGGCCCGTCCTCGGCTCCGCAGGTCGCCGCTGCGCCGTTCCCGACACGCCGACGGGACGACGGGACGACGCCATCGGACCCGGCCGCTCCCGCCCGTACTCGACCACCACTTGAGGACACCCAGTGCCTGACGACATGCTCCGGTGCGGGCGACCCACCAAGCAGGGCCGGCCCTGCCGTAACCGTCGCGCGAACGTTCAGAACGGATGTCACCAGCACGGCTTCCCGGCGGCTGCGGTCCGTCCGCTCCCGAGCCCTCGCGCGGTCGAGCCGGTCTCGCCGGGCGGCTGGCGCCCGGACCGGCGCAGCAGCGCCATAGCGGGACCGGCCGGGCCGGGTACCCCCGGCCCAGGCACCCCCACCCGGAAAGGGAAGGGCCTTCGGATCGGTTGCACCGCCGCTCTCCTGATCCTGATCGTCGGTCCGGGGACGAGGAGTCCTGGGCTGAGTACCGAGCCGGGTCGTCAGCAGAACTCCGGCCGATGACGGCCGCAGCGGAACATCCAGCAGCGGGAGCGGGAGCAGCGGTGGTGAGCCCCGGCGGGACAGTCAGCCAGGCAGGAAGGGCGGCTGTCCCCCGGGCGGCTGCTACAACCCGTGCCCGCCGGGAGGCTGCCGCTGACCGCTCGGGGCCGCCTGTGAGGAGTGCGCGGCCTGGCCACATGCTCTCGGGCACGGCTCCGCCCGGCATGCCGGGGCATAGCCGAGACAGGTTTCAACGGTCTCGCTCCCTCACAAGCCGGATCGACCAGCAGACGCCCGACGCACCCCACCTCCGGGCACGAGCTCAAGCGGGCAGCGTGACCGGAGACCACATACCCGACAAAGGCGGTGCTGAGAATGTCGGGTGATCGGGGCCGGTGTCGCCGCACGATGGGGGCATGGACGACACGACCTTGGTATCCCGTTTCCTCCGCGACGGCTTCGTGAAGTTGGAGGGCGCCGTCGCGCCGCGCGTGGCCGCGGACTGCGCGCGGCTGCTGTGGCGGGAGACGGGCTGCGACCCGGACGACCCGGCGACCTGGACGCAGCCCGTGCACTGGGTGGGCGGCATGGCGCAGGGACCGTTCGCCGCCGCACCCAACTCCCCTTCCCTGCAGCACGCGTACGACCTGCTCGTCGGCGAGGGACGCTGGGAGCCGCGCTACTCGCTGGGCACGTTCCCGCTGCGCTTCCCGCACGACGAGGAGCCCGACGACGCGGGCTGGCACATCGAGGGGAGCTACCTGCCGGAGGGCGAGAGCTGGTACTTCACGAATCTACGCTCCCAGGGCCGGGCGCTGCTGATGCTGTTCCTGTTCAGCGAAGTCGGGGAGGAGGACGCCCCGACCCGGATCCGGGTCGGCTCACACCTCGACGTGCCGCAGGTGCTGGAGAAGTACGGGGAGGACGGGGCGAGCGCGCGGACCCTCGCCCCCGATCTGGTGGCGGCGTCCGACCACCGGCCGCTCGCCCTTGCCACCGGGTCCCCGGGCGACGTCTTCCTGTGCCATCCGTTCCTGGTGCACGCGGCGCAGCCGCACCATGGGGTGCGGCCGCGCTTCATGGCCCAGCCGCCGCTGATGCCTGCGGCGCCGTACGAACTGGAGCGGGCCGACGGCGCGTACTCGCCCGTGGAGATCGCGATCCGCCGGGGCCTGGCACGTGATACCCCCGATCCGGACGGGGACGGCACCGACCGCAGCGCCGGGTAGACGTGCTTCACGGCTATCGTCGGCTAGGTGGTCGTGGAGAGGGAAGAGGCAGGAGGGCGGGCATGCTGGAGCGGCTGAACCAGGCCATGGAGCACATCGAGTGCCGGCTCGACCAGGCCGTCGACGTGGAGGAGCTGGCCCGCATCGCGGCCACTTCGGAGCACCACCTGCGTCGGATGTTCTCCGCGCTCGCGGGCATGCCGCTGTCGGAGTACGTCCGGCGCCGCCGGCTCACCCTCGCGGGCGCCGAAGTACTCGCGGGACGTGACACGCTGCTGGAGATCGCGGTGCGCTACGGGTACAGCTCCGGCGAGGCGTTCGCGCGGGCGTTCCGTGCCATGCACGGCATCGGACCAGGTGAGGCCCGGCGCACCGGCGCCGCACTCAACTCCCAGTCCCGGATGGCCTTCCGCCTCACCATCGAAGGGCGCAGCAGTATGCGCTACCGCGTCGTGGACAGGGCGGACTTCACCGTCGTCGGGCTCAAGACCCGGGTGCCGCTGGTGCACGCCGGTCCGAACCAGGCGATCACGGACTTTGTCCGTGCGATCGACCGTCGGACCCTGGAGCGCCTGGAGAAGCTGTCGGACCAAGAGCCGCACGGCATCGTCGCGGTCTGTGACGACGTGGACCCCAGCCGGGCCGAGGGCACTGAACTCGACTACCACCACGGCGTGATCACTTCCGCGGCCGCTCCGGCAGGCACGACCACGTTGGCCGTCCCGGCCGGCACCTGGGCGGTCTTCACCACCTCCGGGCCGGCACCGCAGGCCATCCAGGAGCTGTGGCGGGACGTGTTCAGCGAGTGGTTCCCGTCGAACCCGTACCGCACCCGCACCGGTCCTGAGATCGTGCGCATCCTCCTGTCCCCGGAGAAGACCGAGGCCCACGCCGAACTGTGGCTCCCGGTGGAGCCCGAGCACGGCTGAACACAGCGGCACTCATGCCACCGGGCAGGCGCGTGCGAGTGCTTCGGGGGCGCCTCTTGCGCCCCTCCTCGCTCCGGCCCGGTGCGCCTCGCTCCCAGTCGGGCCAAGGCGTCCCGGGCGACCGAGGCCGTGGACGCCGGGCACAACAGGGGCTCCAGTGGCGGCGGGTTCTTCAGACACGACCCGTGCCGCTCGGAGGACCGGCGTCCGCCGGCGCTGTGTCCGGGAGCGTGTCGGCGAGGTCCTCCCACCGTTCATCGCATGGATGTTCCGGATGGTCGCAGCTCTGCCCCACTCGTTCCCGTCGCACGGCCCGCGCCGCATCGGCCACCAGGCGCGACCAGTTGTTCGTAGGTCATCAGTCGTTCCTCAGCCGTCTCAGGGAGTCGCGGGCCGTGGCCGCGACGAACGCCGGGCACAGGGCGGTGTCGAGGGGCGGTGCCCAGGGCTCGGGCCACTTCTCGTAGGCCGCGCGGCCGCGGGCGCTCGTCAGGTGCATGCCCACCCACAGGGCTTCGGTGGTGTCGCCGGGCCGCGGCGACTCCATCACCACGCGCGCGTGCCCGGCGACGTTGCGCGGGCACAGCCATGCATCGCGCGGCCTGGGGTCCGTCCAAGGCCTCCCGTCGTCGGCGAGCCGCTCGTACGTCTGGGGCTCGTGGTCGACGTACTCCCGCATCTCGTCCCAGGCGTCGACCAGTTCGGACGCCCGCTCAGCAGAAGATCGATCCGTCATCGTCATCCTCCTCGTCCATCTCCTCGTAGCGCTCGTCCATCGCGACGATCGGGTCCCGCGCCCAGTCGGCGAGCAGGTTCGCACACGCCCACACGTCGACGGGGTACGCGCCTTCCGGCGCCGCGAACTCCGCCGGGGCGTAGAGGTGATCGAGGTGCGCCTTGAACGCCGTGCGCAGGTACCCCGACTCCCGCAGCTCCGCGTCAGGATGGGCGTCACCGTGCGGGCAGTCGTGGTCGAGCGGCTCGGGGTCGACACCCCGCAGCAGGGCGCGCACCTCGCGCCCCACTCCGTACGGCAGGTCGAATACGGAGGCAGCCCACAGGGCGAGGTGAAGCAGGACGAGCCGCTCGTGCGGGTCGGTGGCCTCGGCGTGCCGGCGTGCCGCCCACAGGCCCGCGTTGTGGCCCGCAACACCGGAAGCGTCGAGGTCGTCGGCGTCGACGAACGTCTGCGTCAGCGCCCCGATGTCCAGGTGCCCATCGGGCCGTACGAACGCGGCGTCCAGTCCGCTGGTGTCGCGTACGGCGAACAGTTCCTCGTGCGCAGAACGCAATGAACCCAGCGCGTCCTCGGCGAGGCTCCGCAGGTAGTCCGGGCACACCCATGCGTCGGCCGGCTCGTCCAGCCATCCGGTGAGCTCGGCCCGCCCGCCGGGGCTGCGCACGTGGAAGCCGATCTCGGCCACCGACTCGTAGTACAGGTCGTCCTCGTCGGGGTGCTCGCCGTCCGCGTGCGCACAGCCGCCCGCATCGCCGAGCAGCCCGAGCGCCCGCTCCAGACCTTCGATCATCGCGTCGAAGACCGGACGCAGGGTGATCCGGTGGACGGCGTACGGGGCCGTCACATGCTGCGTGAGGATGTACCCCGCCAGCGCGCCCCGGGTGGGACGGTCGGACAGGTAGCCCGTGTTGGACTCGATCTCGGGAGCGGGCTCGATGATGGGATGGTCGTTGAGGATCTCCTTCAGATCCCGCACCGACTGGGCATGTTCCTGAGGGACCGCCTCGGGTATCCCGGATGCCGAGAACGGCGCGATCACATCGGCCGTGACGCGTGCAATGCCCGCGACATTCCGCGGGCACGACGCGTCATCCGGCCGGGGATGTTCGGGGTGCTCCCCGATCAGGTAGGAGGCGCAGGCCCCCACCGATCCCCAGGAGTCCTCGGAGAGGTGCTCCAGCTCCTCCTCGTACGGATGCGCCTGGTGTCCGCAGTCAGTCGCGTCCAGCGCCGACGCAGCGGCCACGAGCGCGGCGACAGCGGCGCGCGCCGTCTCGGGCCGCGGCCGCCAGGCGAGGTAGCGGACCATCTCGGCAAGCCCCGCCACCCACACATGCACCGACTCACCACCGGGTTCCGCGGCAAGTCGGCGCACACAGTCGAGCACGAGCGGCTCCGCCTCGGCCGGAGCGGTGTGGGCACCGACCCGGGACCACTGCGCGTACAAGTCAGCCAGCCGGGCATCAGGTATGACGATCATGCCCGATACGACGTATGACCAGGTGCCTGAGGTTCCTGGGACCCGTGAGTAGGGGTCCAGCGTTTTGACCCTGTTGACGTGGCCATCGACAACGCCGAGCGGTCGACAGCGCCACGGGGGGGGTGGTCCGGGCCCGTCCGGAGGCGGCTTCCCGCAGTGGCTGTTGCAGCTCTTTCACCTAGCCGGGCTCTGATTGGTCGGGCGGTTCGCTCACCGTGACCTGGGCCGGGCGCAGGAGGTGGTCTCCGACGCGGTAGCCGGGCCGGTGCACGGTGGTGCAGGTCGGCTGGTCGACCTCGCCGGACTGCCGGTAGGAGATCGCTTCGTGACAGGTGGGGTTGAAGAGTTCTCCCGGGGTCCCGACTTCCTGGAGGCCGAGCGCGGCGAGCTGGGTTTCCAGCGCGTCGGCGACCGCTCGCAGGCCGGGATCGACATCGCCGTACTCGCGGGCCTGGTCGATGGCGTCCAGGACGGGCAGGAGCCCGCCCAGGACGTTGGCGACGGCGATTTCCCGTATCGCGAGGCGGTCACGCTGCACCCGCTTGCGGTAGTTGTCGTATTCCGCCTTCAGGCGCTGCAGGTCGGCGGTGCGTTCGGCGAGCTGTGCCTGCGCGGCGGTGCTCCCGGCCGCAGAAGCGCCGCCGGGCGCTCGGTGTTCACCGCCGCCGGTCTGGCCGTGCTCGGGAAGGCTGCTGTCGGCTGCCCGGAGCTCGAGGGTGACGGGGTCGATGCGTCGCTTGTCCCTGATCACGATGGGGGCTGTCTGCTTTCGCGGTCCGTTGGAAGACGTTGGTGAGCTCATCGGGTGTCTCCCTTCGGGCTCTCGTCGTCGACGATCTCGGCGTCGACGACATCCTCATCCGTGCCGGACGAGGTAGCGCCGGTTGCCGGGCCGCCAGTGCCTGCGGCGTCACTTTGGGCGTCGTAGAGGGCGGTGCCGATCTTCTGCGCGACGGTGCTGGCGCGCTCCGTCGCCGTGCGGATGGCCGCCGTGTCCTGGCTCTTGAGCTTCTCCTTCAGCTCGGCGATCGCGGTCTCGGTCTCGGCCTTGAGGTCGGCCGGGATCTTGGCCTCGTGGTCACGCAGCAGCTTCTCGGTCTGGTAGACGAGCTGTTCGGCGCTGTTGCGGGTCTCGGCCTCCTCCTTGCGGCGGCGGTCCTCCTCGGCGTGCTGCTCGGCCTCGCGGACCATGCGGTCGATGTCCTGGCGGGGCAGCGAGGAGCCGCCGGTGACGGTCATCTTCTGCTCCTTGCCCGTGCCGAGGTCCTTCGCGGTCACGTGCATGATGCCGTTCGCGTCGATGTCGAAGGAG
>NZ_JARAYQ010000609.1:0-587 GCF_033794505.1 Streptomyces sp. MB09-01
CCTCAGATGCTGCGGGCGGTGATGTCGCCGTAGCCGGTGGTGGCGTGGAGGGTGAGGGCGGCGTTGGCGCCGTCGCTGTTCTTCAGGGAGTTGTGGATGCGGCCGTGGCCGGTGCCCGCGTCCAGGGAGGCGCAGACCCCGCGGGCGGCGCCGACCGACACGTCACCGGCCTCGGTCCGCAGCTCGACCGCACCGCGCACCGCCTCGGCGACGTGGATGTCACCCTTCTGCGTGCTGATCCGGGCCGGACCACCCAGCCGGCCGACCGTTACGTCACCCGCCATCAGGGTCAGGTGCGCGCCGGCGGTCTCGTCGAGCTTGACCGTGCCCTGCGCCCCCTCGAAAACGACGTCACCGAGCCGGCCCACCCCGCGGAACTCCGCACTGGCCGCCTTCGCCTCCACGCGGGAACCCGCCGGCAGCTGAACCGTCACCTCCACCGACCCCGAAGCCCCGAGGAACTGGTTCTTCCCCTCCGGCGTCGCGATCCGCAGCACCCCGTCCGCGAACTCGACCCTCGTCCCCTCCGCCGCCCTCACGTCCCGGCCCCTCGACGCGTTCGCCGGCAGCACCTCGACCCGGGTGTC
>NZ_JARAYQ010000610.1:0-582 GCF_033794505.1 Streptomyces sp. MB09-01
CTCCCGGCCCCGCCCTGGCCGCCCCCTATGCCGCGGGTTCCACCGGGTCCGGGCCGGGCCCGTACCCGTCGTCGGCGCCCGAGGCGCTCCGGCAGGGCGGCCGGGGCAGTGGGAACCTGCGGGCTCGGCTCACCACCTTCGTCGGCCGCGAGGACGACATCCGCGTCATCGGGGACGATCTCGCGCGGGCGCGCCTCGTCACGCTCCTCGGGCCCGGCGGAGCCGGCAAGACGCGGCTCTCGCAGGAGGCCGCCGAGGCGCACGACGTGCGCGGCGGATGGCCCGACGGGGTGTGGTTCGTCGAGCTGGCCCCCGTGGACGACCCGGAGGACGTCGCCGAGGCCGCGCTCGCCGCGCTCGGGGCCCGGGAGACCAAGCTGCGCGGCGCCGCCGCCGAGGAGCTGCGGGCCCTGACCGACCGGACCGGCGACGCCTCCCTGGACCGGCTCGCCGAGCACTGCGCCCGGCAGCGCCTCCTGCTGCTGCTCGACAACTGCGAGCACGTGATCGGTGCGGCCGCCGAGCTGGCGGAGGAGCTTCTCGCGCGCTGTCCCGGTGTGCAGATCCTGGCGACCAGCCGTG
>NZ_JARAYQ010000611.1:0-573 GCF_033794505.1 Streptomyces sp. MB09-01
CTCCACGGCTCCTTCCCCCTGCACTGGTTCGCGGTAGATCCCTCCGTCCTCGCCACCGAATCGGCCTGGACCGAGCGCGGAGACGGGGCGTCCGCGCTCGGTCCAGGCCGATTCGGTGGCGAGGACGGAGGGATCTACCGCGAACCAGTGCAGGGGGAAGGAGCCGTGGAGTTCCGGCGAGTAGTGACGGGCCTCGGCTTCGGAGAGCCCTTCGCGGCTCTTCGGGTCGGGTTGGAGGGGGTGACCGAGGAGGAGTGACTGTTCGGCTGTGAGGAAGCGGTCCCCGCCCACGGGGGCCGGGGCGGTGGGGCGTTCCCGTCGGTCGGCGATGAACTCGGTGGTACGGCGCACCGAGTCGGCGACCCGGCCGACGAGATCGGCGCCGCCGCGGCCTCCTCTGGTGCCCTCCCGGGCGATGAGGGAGGCGAAGGTGACGGCATCCAGGGATGGCGCGCCGGCGGGGGACCCTTCTAGGCGGGCCGGGCCGAACCGGTGCCAGCCGGTCTGGGACCAGTAGCGGACGGCGACGAGTGCGGCGGTGCCCGATGCGGGGAGGGGGATGCGAAGGGGGGT
>NZ_JARAYQ010000612.1:0-572 GCF_033794505.1 Streptomyces sp. MB09-01
CCTCCCCGTCGCCCTCGCCGGCCGCCGTGGCGGCCGGCGAGGGCGACGGGGAGGGGGATGCGGAAGGTGCGGGCATTTCTCCAGATTACGCGTTCCGTAAGGAGTGTCGAGCCGGGTCTTGCCTTACAGATCGTGCCTTACAGGTCCGCCGCCAGGCCCTCGGCCAGGAGTTCCGCCAGGTGGCGGGCCCGGACCCCGCCCAACTGGGCGATCTGGGTGCGGCACGAGAAACCGTCCGCCTGGATCACGGCGTCCGGACCGGCCGCGCGCAGCGCGGGGAGCAGCTGTTCCTCCGCGCAGGCCACCGACACCTCGTGGTGGCCCGGCTCGAAGCCGAAGTTCCCCGCCAGACCGCAGCAGCCGCCGCTGAGCTCGCCCACGAGGCCGGCGCGCTCGCGCAGCCGCCGGTCCGCCGCGTCGCCGAGGACCGCGTGCTGGTGGCAGTGGGTCTGCCCGGCCACCGCGCGGTCGAGGCGGGGCGGCCGCCAGTGCGGGGCGTACTCCTCCAGGACCTCGGCGAAGGTACGGACGGCTGCCGCCAGGCGGGCCGCGCGGGGGTCGTCGGGGAGGAG
>NZ_JARAYQ010000613.1:0-569 GCF_033794505.1 Streptomyces sp. MB09-01
TGCTCGACAACTGCGAGCACGTGATCGGTGCGGCCGCCGAGCTGGCGGAGGAGCTTCTCGCGCGCTGTCCCGGTGTGCAGATCCTGGCGACCAGCCGTGAGCCCCTGGGTGTGCCGGGGGAGTCGTTGCGTCCGGTGGAGCCGCTGCCCGATCCCGTGGCGTTGCGGCTGCTCGGTGACCGTGGGGCCGCTGCCCGGCCGGGGTTCCGTACGGACGACGATCCGGCGGCGGCGGCCGAGATCTGCCGGCGTCTGGACGGGCTGCCGCTGGCCATCGAGCTGGCCGCCGCGCGGTTGCGGCTGCTCACTCCGCGCCAGATCGCCGACCGGCTCGACGACCGTTTCCGGCTGCTGACCAGCGGTGCCCGTACGGTGCTGCCCCGCCAGCAGACGCTGCGTGCCGTCGTCGACTGGTCGTGGGACCTGCTCGACGAGCCCGAACGCACGGTGCTGCGCCGTCTGTCCGTCTTCGCGGGCGGCTGCGACCTCGCCGCCGCCGAGGACGTCTGCGCCGACCCGTCCTACGACACCGCCGACGTCCTCGGCTCCCTCGTCGACAAATCCCTCGTC
>NZ_JARAYQ010000614.1:0-565 GCF_033794505.1 Streptomyces sp. MB09-01
CTGACCACTGCTGTCCAGCCCGGAGGATCAATGACCCCGCCCCCCGCCTACCCCGATGCGTACGGAGATTCGTACTCGGAAGGCGATCAGCCGCTGGTGCGTCCGTACGCGATGACCGGCGGCCGGACCCGGCCCCGCTACCAGCTCGCCATCGAGGCGCTGGTCAGCACCACCGCCGATCCGATGCACCTGTCCGGCCTGCTCCCGGAGCACCAGCGCATCTGCACCCTGTGCCGCGAGGTCAAGTCGGTCGCGGAGGTCTCCGCGCTGCTGTCGATGCCGCTCGGTGTGGCCCGGATCCTCGTCGCCGACCTGGCCGAGGCCGGAATGGTGGCCATCCACCAGCCGGGCAATGGAGAGGCCGGCGGCACGCCGGATGTAACGCTGCTCGAAAGGGTGCTCAGTGGCCTTCGGAACATCTAGCGGAGCGGCTCCTGCCCGCTCCACCACCTCCGCCAAGATCGTTGTGGCGGGCGGCTTCGGCGTGGGCAAGACCACGTTCGTCGGAGCCGTGTCCGAGATCAACCCGCTGCGCACCGAAGCCGTCATGACCAGCGCCTCCGCC
>NZ_JARAYQ010000615.1:0-546 GCF_033794505.1 Streptomyces sp. MB09-01
ACCTGTGTCCGTCACCACCCCCACCAGCCACTCCACCCATCCGACCCCGCCGGCGTTCGACCCGCGGGGGCCCGAGGCAGAGTCCGACCAATCCAGCCCCGCCGGCGTTCGACCCGCAGGGGCCCGGGGCAGACCCGGCCATTCCAGCCCCGCCGGCGTTTGAGGCGCGGGGGCCCGGGGGCAGAGCCCGACCAATCGAGCCCCGCCGGCGTTTGAGGCGCGGGGGCCCGGGGGCAGAGCCCCCGCAACGGCGCCGCACCGACCCAGCCACTCCAGCCCGGCCCACCCCTCCAGCCCGGCCCGGCCCATCCGGCCCGCCGCCGTTCGACCGGCGGGGGCCCGGGGCAGAGCCCGGCCGATCCAGCCCCGCCGGCGTTTGAGGCGCGGGGGCCCGGGGGCAGAGCCTCCGCAACGGCGCCGCACCGTCCCAGAAACTGTAGCTTATAAAAATAGGACGGGGCCGAGGAATTAATAGAGGAGGGTATGGGGGGAGGGCGGCAGATGAAAAGAAAAAAAGAAGAGAGAAGAAAAAAAAAAAAGAAAGAA
>NZ_JARAYQ010000616.1:0-545 GCF_033794505.1 Streptomyces sp. MB09-01
GGCCGGGCCCCGGGGCCCCGCCCCCGGATCCCTGCGCCTCCAACGCCGGCGGGGCTGCAACAGCCAGCCCCGCCGGCGATCGGCCGGGTCCCCCCGGACGAAGACCGGGGGAGGGGCCGGGCAGAGGCCGCCGCACCGACCGGAAACTCCGGACAAACCCCGGCGGTTACCCCATTCGGGTCTGATCGTTGTACTGGCAGGGTGCCCCGCCCCGCACCCCTCCCAGCCCCGGAGGACCCCGATGACCGCGCCGCCCGGCACAGGCACCGGCACCCCGCCCCCGCTCGCCGGCGGAGCCGACGGCCCCACCGCCCTGCGGCCGCTCCTCGACACCGTCCTCGACGCCCTGGCCGCCGGAGCCCGCGACCGCGGCGGGCCACTGCCCGCCGGCGGCCCCGAAGCCCAGGCCGCCCGCGTCCGGGCCGCACTCGGCGACGTACTCCCCGCACACGGAACCGGCGACCACGAAGCGCTCCGCACCCTCGTCCACACCCTCGCCGCAGGCGCCGCCGACCCCGCCGACCCCCTCTGCGCAGCCCACCTGC
>NZ_JARAYQ010000061.1:0-36073 GCF_033794505.1 Streptomyces sp. MB09-01
CTGCGGTTCTCGCTCGCGGGGACGGCGTCGTGGTTGGTGCGGGACCTGGCGCCTGCCTCTCCCTCTGCGGCCGAGGGGTACGCGGCGGGGCCGTGGCTTCGGGAGACGGCGTCGGGGTACGGGCTGTTGCGGCACGCCGCCAGTCCCTTCGGGGAGTGGGCGGTGGGGCCGTCCCGGTGGGGGACGGACGCCGCCGTCTGGCTTCCGCGGTAGCCCGGCGGCGCGCCGGCTGCCGGGGCTCCGCCCCGGACCCCGTGCCTCCAACGCCGGCGGGGCTGGAAGATCGGGGCTCCGCCCCCGGCCCCGCGCCTCGAATGCCGGCGGGGCTGGACGGTGCGGCGGGGGTGGACGGTGCGCCGGCCGGCCGTCGCGGGGCCGGAGTCCCGCGCAGCGGCCGAAGCCTGGAGGCGGCCCGGCGCCGAGCGGTGCGAGGGCGTGTCAGGGCGCGAGGGGCTTTGTCATGCAGCGGCTGGAGTCGTGGAAGCGGTAGTGCCCGAACTTCCGGGACATCGTGTAGCCCGAGGAGAGGTAGAGGGCTATCGCCTCCGGCTGCTGGTCGCCCGTTTCGAGGACCATGCGGAGGCGGCCCGCCGCGCGGGCGTCGGCTTCCAGGGTGGCCAGGATGCGGCGGGCCAGGCCCAGGCCGCGGGCCTCCGGGACGACGTACATGCGCTTGAGTTCGGCGTCGCCGTCCGAGTAGCCCTGGTCGTTCTCGTCCTGGATGCGCCAGCCGCCGCTCGCCACCGGGGCGCCCGTGGCGTCGTACGCCAGGAGGTACAGGCCGCGCGGCGGGGCGAACATCGCCGGGTCCAGGAAGGTCGCGTCGCCCTCACCGTCGTACCGCACCCGGTATTCGAGCTGGACCTGGTCGTTGAGTTCGACCGCGTCCGGGTGGTCGTAGGGCACGGTGCGGAGCTGGATCCGGTGAGGCATCTGAACATCGTACGGAACCGCCCCGCCGGGCCCGCGTGCCCGCCGTGAGACGGGAACGCTCGGCCGGAGGTCCGGCGGGTAGGCTGCTCCCGTTTTGTGCGACGTGGGGAGCTGGTTTTGATCACTGTGACGTCCGTGAATGTGAATGGGATCCGCGCCGCCGCCAAGAAGGGCTTCGGGGCGTGGCTCGAGGGCTCCGACGCCGACGTGGTCTGCCTGCAGGAGGTGCGGGCCGAGGAAGCGCAGATTCCGGACGAGGTCCGGACCCCCGCCGGCTGGCACACCGTGTTCGCGCCGGCCGCCGCCAGGGGGCGGGCCGGTGTCGCTCTCTACACGCGGCGGGCGCCCGAGCGGGTGCAGGCCGGATTCGGCAGTGAGGAATTCGACACGGCCGGACGGTACCTGGAGATCGACCTTCCCGGTGTGACCGTGGCCAGCCTCTACCTGCCCTCGGGTGAGGCCGGGACGGAGAAGCAGGACGAGAAGTACCGGTTCATGGGCGAGTTCCTGACCTACCTCGCCGCGCTGAAGGTGCGGGCCGCCGCCGACGGGCGCGAGGTCGTGGTCTGCGGTGACTGGAACATCTGCCACCGGGAAACCGACCTCAAGAACTGGAGGACGAACCGGAAGAACGCCGGCTTCCTGCCCGAGGAGCGGGAGTGGCTCGGGAAGGTGTACGCCGAGGCCGGGTACGTGGACGTGGTGCGCGAGCTGCACCCGGACACCGAGGGCCCGTACTCCTGGTGGTCGTACCGGGGCCGCGCCTTCGACAACGACGCCGGCTGGCGGATCGACCTCCAGGTGGCGACGCCCGGGCTGGCGGCGAAGGCCGTCAAGGCGTTCGTGGAGCGGGCCGAGACCCACCCCGAGCGCTGGTCGGACCACGCGCCGGTGACCGTGGTCTACGAGCTCGGTTCCTGACCGGCGGCGGAGGCCAGCAGGCGGTCCATCGCCATCGTCAGCTCGGCCTCGACCACGCTCTTCGCCAGTGGCCGCAGCCGCGTGAGCGCGTCCTGCGACGGCGAGATGTGGGTCGATATCAGCTCGGTGAACAGGAGCGCCAGCGCGTCCGCGTGTTCGCGGACGCGGCGCCCCGTCTCCAGGACCGCCGCCAGCGGGACGCCCTCGCGGACCAGCGCCGAGGAGACGTCCAGCAGCCGCCGGCTGACGTGCACGATCGCGTCGCCGTCCACGGCGAGGTAGCCGAGGTCGAGAGAGGCCGCCAGGTTCTCCGGGGTGACCTCGCCCTCGAAGTAGTCGGCCAGCGCCTCCGGGGTCAGCCGGACCGGGGTCTCCTCCGACCAGCCGATGCCGAGCAGCTCGCCGAGCTGGCTCACGTCGCGGCCGCTCTCGAAGGCGGCCGTCAGCTCGGCGATGCCGCCGAGGGTGTGCCCGCGCTCCAGCAGGGCCGCGATGGTGCGCAGCCGGGCCAGGTGGTGGTCGTCGTACCAGGCGATCCGCCCCTCGCGGCGCGGCGGTGGGAGGAGTTTGCGCTCGCGGTAGAAGCGCAGGGTGCGGACCGGGATGCCGGCCGCCTCGGCCAGCTCCTCCGTGCGGTACTCGCGCACCGTCTTGGCTTCCGTCTTCGCTTCCGTCTCATCCTTCGCCACAGGCGCACCTTATGGCGTACCGGCAGTAACTTTCCCGGCGTGACCCCTACCCATGAGTACGGGGCTGCTCTACCCTCCCGATTGTGCCAGTGATTGCTGGCAATGTTCCGATGGTATCTGCGGATGATGCGGAAGGCGGCGGGCATGGGTGGCAAGGACGAGCGCGGGCGCGAGCACGTACGGGTGGCGGTGATCGGGTCGGGCTTCGGCGGGCTCGGCGCGGCCGTACGGCTGCGGCGCGAGGGGATCACGGACTTCGTCGTCCTGGAACGGGCCGACTCGGTCGGCGGTACCTGGCGGGACAACAGCTATCCGGGCTGCGCGTGCGACGTTCCCTCGCACCTGTACTCCTTCTCCTTCGCGCCCAACCCGGACTGGCCGCGCACCTTCTCCGGCCAGCCGGCCATCCGCTCCTACCTGGAGCACGTCGCCGACACCTTCGGGCTGCGCCGCCACATCCGGCTGAACTCCGAGGTCCGGATGATGCGCTGGGACGCCGACGAGCTGTGCTGGGAGATCGAGACCTCCGCCGGGCACCTCACCGCCGACGTCGTCGTCTCGGCGACCGGCCCGCTCTCCGACCCGAAGATGCCTGAGGTCCCCGGCCTCGCCGAGTTCCCCGGCAAGGTCTTCCACTCCGCCCGCTGGGACCACGACTACGACCTGCGCGGCAAGCGCGTCGCCATGATCGGCACCGGCGCCTCCGCCATCCAGATCGTGCCCGCCATCGCCCCCGAGGTGGAGCGCCTCACCCTCTTCCAGCGGACCCCGCCGTGGGTCATGCCCCGCACCGACCGGGCCATCACCGCCGTCGAGCGCTGGCTCCACCGCCAGTTGCCCTTCACCCGGGCGGCCCGCCGCGGGCTGCTGTGGGGGATCCGGGAGCTCCAGGTCAGCGCCTTCACCAAGCGGCCGAACCAGCTCGGGCTGATCGAGTCGCTGGCCAAGGCCAACATGGCCCGCTCGATCAAGGACCCGGCGCTGCGCGCCAAGCTGACGCCGTCCTACCGGATCGGCTGCAAGAGGATCCTGCTCTCCAGCGAGTACTACCCGGCCCTGGCCCGGCCCGATGTGGACCTGGTCGCCTCCGGGCTCAAGGAGATCCGCGGCTCGGTGCTGGTCGCCGCCGACGGGACCGAGACCGAGGTCGACGCGATCATCTTCGGCACCGGCTTCCACGTCACGGACATGCCGATCGCCGACCGGGTGGTCGGCGCGGACGGCCAGACCCTCGCGGACGCCTGGAAGGACGGGATGCAGGCGCTGCGCGGGGCCACCGCGGCCGGCTTCCCCAACTGGATGACGATCATCGGCCCGAACACCGGGCTCGGGAACAGCTCCATGATCCTGATGATCGAGTCGCAGCTCAACTACATGGCCGATTACCTGCGCCAGCTCGGCATGCTGGGCGGGAAGGTCGCGCTCGGCGCCCGGCCGTCCGCCGTCAACCGGTGGAACCGGCAGGTGCAGGCCCGCATGGAGCGGACCGTGTGGAACACCGGCGGCTGCACCAGCTGGTACCTGGACGCGCAGGGCCGCAACACGACGGTCTGGCCGGGCACGACGGGCGAGTTCCGCCGGGAGACGCGAAGCGTCGATCTGGCCGAGTACGAGGTCGTACGGGTACGGGAGCGCGAGCAGGTCCCGGCCGCCGCGGCGGCTGCCGTGGAGGCTGCCGCCGCGCCGAAGCCGCCGCGTCGCTCCCGCGGGGGCGCCGTGGGGGCCGGTGCGGCGCCGCTGCCGGGGACCCTGCCCCCGGACGCCCGCGCCTCGAACGCCGGCGGGGCCGGATTCGCCGACGGGGCGGAGGGGGTCGCGTGAGTCGGCTGACGCAAGTCGTCTCCGGGCCCTACTCGCCGCCCGCCGCGCGGCGCGAGCTCGTCGCCGACTCCGCCGACGGGGCCCGCCTGCACGTCGAGGTGCACGGGGACGAGGGGGCGCCGGCCGTGGTGCTGGCGCACGGATGGACCTGCTCCACCGCGTTCTGGGCCGCGCAGATACGGGCCCTGGCCGCCACCCACCGGGTCATCGCCTACGACCAGCGCGGCCACGGGCGCAGCCCCGCCGCCCGGGCTCACAGCACCACCGCGCTCGCCGACGACCTCGTGGCCGTGCTCGGTGCCACCCTCGCCCCCGGGGAGCGGGCGGTCGTCGCCGGGCACTCCATGGGCGGTATGACGATCATGGCGGCGGCCGGCCGGCCCGAGTTCGCCGAGCACGCCGCGGCCGCCCTGCTGTGCAGCACCGGCAGCTCCCGGCTGGTCGCGCAGGCGCAGGTGCTGCCGGTGCGCGCCGGGCGCGCCCGGACCCGTATCACCGGCGTGGTCCTCGGATCCCGCGCCCCCCTCGGGCCGGTCACGCCCGTCGCCAGGAAGATCCTGAAGTACGCCACGATGGGCCCCGGCTCCGCGCCCGACAGGGTCGAGGCGTGCGCCCGCATCGTCCACGCCTGCCCCACCGGAGTGCGCCACGCATGGTCCCAGGTGCTGGCCGGGCTGGACCTCGACGCAGAGGTGGCCCGCCTCTCCGTGCCCACGGCCGTCATCGGCGGCACCGCGGACCGGCTCACCCCGATCGCGCACGCCCGCGGGCTCGCCGCCGCACTGCCGAACTGCGTGGGCCTCACCGAGCTCACCGGCATGGGGCACATGACCCCGGTCGAGGCGCCCGAGGCCGTCACCCGGGCCCTGCGGGAGCTGACCGAGCTGTATCTCGACACCACCGAGAAGGAGAAGACGCCGTGAGTGCTCGCAGGAGTCTGGAAGGCCAGGTCGCCGTCGTCACCGGCGCCGCCCGCGGGGTCGGCGAGCTGCTCGCCCGCAAGCTCTCCGCACGCGGTGCGCGGATCGCCCTCGTCGGCCTGGAGCCGAAGGCCCTCAAGGAGGTCTCCGAGCGGCTGCACACCGACAGCGACCACTGGTACGCCGACGTCACCGACCACGAGGCCATGGCCCGCGTTGCGCAGGAGGTCAAGCAGCGCTTCGGCAAGGTCGACATCGTCGTCGCCAACGCGGGCGTGGCCGCCGGCGGGCCGTTCGCCGACTCGGACCCCGACGCCTGGCGGCGCGTGATCGAGGTCAACCTCATCGGCGGGGCCGTCACCGCCCGCGCCTTCCTCCCCGTACTGACGGAGAGCCGCGGCTACTTCCTGCAGATCGCCTCGCTCGCCGCGATCACCCCGGCGCCCATGATGACCGCCTACTGCGCGTCCAAGTCGGGCGTCGAGGCCTTCGCCCACTGCCTGCGCGCCGAGGTCGGCCACAAGGGGGTCAAGGTCGGCGTCGGCTACCTCTCCTGGACCGACACCGACATGGTGCGCGGAGCCGACCAGGACGAGGTCATGCGGGAGCTGCGCCAGCGGCTGCCCTGGCCGTCGAACCGCACGTACCCGCTCGGCCCCGCCGTCGACCGGATCGTCGCGGGCATCGAGCGGCGCTCCCCGCACGTGTACGCGCAGTGGTGGCTGCGCGGGATGCAGGGGATGCGCGGCTACCTGCCCGGGCTCATCGCCACGGTCGGACAGCGCGAGATGAAGCGCTTCGAGCCGCGGCTGTCCGGTGTCTCCAAGGGACTTGTGGGGGCCGGCGGGGCGGCGGACGAGAAGGAGCGTACGCAGCGTCACTGATCGAAATGCGACCTTTGTCCGCCCATGCAAGTCTGGTCGAGGCCCCACCACCAACACCCCTCATGGAGTGAACAGCATGGGTATCAAGGACCAGTTCCAGGACAAGGCCGACGAGCTCAGGAACAGGGCGCAGGACGGCGCCGAGGGCGCGAAGGACGCGACGACCGAGCGCACCGCCAAGCTCCAGGAGAAGTCGAAGCGCAGGCCGCAGCAGGACCAAGCGGACCCGGTGCGCGACGAGTTCGACGCCTGACCGGACTGCCGCAGGACCTGCGAAGGGGCGCGATCCCCGATGGTGTGGATCGCGCCCCTTCCGCATGCCCCTCTGCCGGGGGCGCGTTACTGCCGCGGCGGCAGCTTCGGACGGCGCCGGTCCGGTACGTCCGTGTAGCCGGGCGGCACCGCGGCCGGGTCCTGCTCCAGCAGTTCCAGTGCCAGGTGCACGGCGTCGTCCAGTTGGGCGTGCCGTCCCTCCGCCCAGTCGAGCGGGGTGCGCAGGATCGCGAGGTCCGGTTCCACGCCGTGGTTCTCCACCGACCACCCGTACTCCGGGAACCAGGCGGCGTTCATCGGCACCGTGATCACCGTGCCGTCGCCGAGGGTGTGCCGGCCGGTCATGCCGACCACGCCGCCCCACGTGCGCTGGCCCACCACCGGGCCCAGCCCCAGCAGTTTGAAGGCCGCGGTGATCATGTCCCCGTCGGACGAGGTCGCCTCGTCGGCCAGCGCCACGATCGGACCGCGGGGCGCGTTGGAGGCGTACGACACCGGCTGGGCGTCACGCGTCAGGTCCCAGCCGAGGATGGAGCGGGTCAGCTTCTCCACCACCAGCTCGCTGATGTGGCCCCCCGCGTTGCCGCGTACGTCCACGATCAGCGCGGGGCGGGACATCTCCATCCGCAGGTCGCGGTTGAACTGCGCCCAGCCCGAGCCGCCCATGTCGGGGATGTGGAGGTAGCCGCACCGGCCGCCGCTGATCTCCCGGACCACCTCGCGCCGCTTGGACACCCAGTCCTGGTAGCGCAGCGGCCGCTCGTCGATCAGCGGCACGATGGCGACCCGCCGGGCGGGGCCCTCGCCCTCCGCGGGCTGGAAGGTCAGCTCGACCGTGGTCCCGCCCGCCGCCGACAGCAGCGGATAGGGTCCGGCCACCGGGTCCACGGGCCGTCCGTCCACGTGGGTGAGCACGGCGCCCTCCCGGATGCCGGTGCCGGCCAGCGGGGAACGGGCCTTGGAGTCCGAGGACTCGCCGGGCAGGATCCGGGCGATCACCCAGGTCCCGTCCTTGGGGTAGAGGTTGGCGCCGAGCAGGCCGATCGCCCGCTGGTAGTGCGGGGGACCTTCGTTGCGGCGTGCCGGGGAGACGTAGGCGTGCGAGGTGCCGAGCTCGCCGAGGACCTCGCGCAGCAGGTCGGCGAACTCGTCGGGTGAGGCGACCCGTTCGACCAGGGGGCGGTACTGGCGCAGCACCCCGTCCCAGTCGATGCCGCACATCTTCGGCTCCCAGAAGTAGGCGCGGATGATCCGCCCGGCCTCCTCGAAGGCCTGACGCCACTCGGCCGCCGGGTCCACCTCGTGCAGGATGCGCCGCAGGTCCAGGTAGACGGTCGAGTCGCTGTCGCCCGACTCGGTCGCCGGGACCGCGCGCAGGTCCCCGTCGTCGTTGACGACCAGCCGGGTGCCGTCGCCGCTGACCGCGAACCAGTCCAGTCCCGAGGCCAGTTCGGTCTTGCGGGCCTTGGTGAGGTCGAAGTGCTCCAGCGTGGGCTTGCCGCTGATGTCGTTGGGGTTGGCGAAGGTCTCGCCGAGCGCGCCCGAGATCGGCCAGCGCAGCCACACCAGCCCGCCGCCGTGCACCGGGTACAGGGCCGAGTACTTGGACGCGGACACCGGGAAGGGAGTGACCCGGCTCTCCAGCCCTTCCACCTCCACGGTCACGGAGCCGTCGCCGTCGGCCGAGTCCCCTTCGACCGGGTCCAGTCCCCCCGCCGCGGGCCGGCCCTCGGCGGAGAGCGCGAAGGGGGAGGGGGTCGCGGAGGACAGCGGTACGAGATACGGGCGGCAGCCCAGCGGGAACGACAGGTCGCCGGTGTGGACGTCGTAGACCGGGTCGAAACCGCGCCACGACAGGAAGGCCAGGTAGCGCCCGTCCCGGGTGAAGACCGGATTCTCGTCCTCGAAGCGGCCGTTGGTGACGTCGACGATGGTTCGCGCCCCCGGTCCCGAGATGCGGGCCATCTTGATCTGCCGCAGCGAACGGCCGATGCCCGGATGCGACCAGGTCAGCCAGGCACCGTCGGGGGAGAAGGCCAGGTCGGTGACGGGTCCGTTGATGGACCGGATCAGCTCGGTGACCTCCCCGTCGGACTCCTCCGTCGCGTTGACGAGCAGCAGCCGTCCGTCGTTGGAGGCGATGGCGAGCCGCTCCCCGTCCGGGTCCGAGAGGAGTTCGGTGACGCGCCCCAGCTCGCCCGAGGCCAGCCGGCGCGGCTCGCGCTCCCCGGAGGCCCGGGGCAGGTAGGCGATCTCGATCGCGTCCTCGCCCTCGGCGTCCGTGACGTAGGCGACCTGCCCGCCGCTGCCGAGCATCTCCGGCAGCCGCACGCGCACGCCCGGGGTGTCGGCGATGGTCCGGGCGGGCCCGTCGCGGTGGGTCAGCCAGTACAGGCTGCCGCGCACCACGACCGCGCTGGCCCGGCCGGTGGTGTCCACGGAGAGCGAGTCGACGTTGCTGGCCGCCGACGCCTGGTACGTGCGCCGGCCCGCGCGGGGGCCGCCGAGGCGGACCTCGAGCCTGCGCGGCACGGCGTCGGGGGCCAGGGACTCGACGAGCCAGAGTTCCCCGGCGCACTGGTAGACGATCCGGGAGCCGTCGCTGGAGGCGTGCCGGGCGTAGAACTCCTCGTGGTCCGTGTGGCGGCGCAGGTCGGTGCCGTCGGGCAGGACGGAGTACAGGTTTCCGATGCCCTCGTGGTCGGAGAGGAAGGCGATCCGGCCGCCCACGAACATCGGCGCGTCGAGGTGCCCCTCGACGTCCTCCAGCAGCTGCCGGCCGTGCAGCCACAGCCGGCCGGTGGCCCCGCCGCGGTAGCGCTTCCAGGCGGCGGGCTCGTGCGGGGGCTTGCCGGTGAGCAGCAGGGTGCGGTGCTCGCCGTCGATGTCGGCGACCTGGATGTCGGACACGGGCCCCCAGGGCAGGCGCCCGCCGGGGCTGCCGTCGGTGGGCAGCTTGTAGGCCCAGGAGTAGTAGGAGAACGGCTGTCCCCGTGAGGAGACCGCCAGGATGTTGCCGTCGGGGTCCCAGCCGCAGACCCGGGTGTCGATGGCACCCCAGTGGCTCAACTGCCGGGCCGGCCCGCCCTCGACGGGGGCGAGGTGGATCTCGGGGTCGAGGGTGCGCCAGGTGGCGAAGGCGATGTGCTTGCCGTCCGGGGAGAACCGCGGGTGGTTGACCCGGGTCCGGTCGACGGTGATCCGCCAGGCCCGTCCGGGCGTCTGCCCGTCGGGGACCAGCGGGGCGACCCAGAGGTCGTCCTCGGTGGCGAAGCACAGGAGGTCGTCGTGCAGGTGCGGGAACCGGAGGTACGCGACGTCGTGACTCACCCCCCAATGCTTTCCGCGGTGGGGGCCCCTGGCAACTCGTACAGGTGATCCATGCCACTCCCTCAAGCGAAACGGAACGGTTTCGTTTCGCTTGCGGTGGGGGTATCGTCTCAACGTACGGAACCCATTCGTTTCGATAAGGGGCGCGTTCGGACGGAGGCACGGAGATGACCGAGGCGATGGCGGCCCGGCGCAGCCGGATCACCCCCGAACGGCAGGCCGAACTGCACGAGGCGGTCCTCGACCTCCTGCGTGACGTCGGCTACGAGGCGCTGACCATGGACGCGGTCGCCGCCCGCACGAAGTCCAGCAAGGCCACCCTCTACCGCCAGTGGGGGAGCAAGCCGGAACTGGTCGCCAAGGCCCTGCGGTGCACGCAGCCCGTTTCGCTGCGGGAGATCGACACGGGGACCCTGCGCGGAGACTTCGCGCGCATGGTGGAGCACTCGGACGACGCCCAGATGGCCAAGGACACCGCGCTGATGCGGGGTCTGGCCCATGCCGTCCACGAGAGCCCGGAGCTCCACAAGGCCCTGCGCGACCTGCTGGTCGACCCGGAGATCAACGGTCTCCAGGCGATGCTCCAGCGCGCGGTGGACCGGGGCGAGATCCGACCGGACTGTCCGGCCCTGGATTTCGTACCGCACATGCTCATCGGGGCGTTCATCGCGCTCCCGCTGATCGAGGACCGTCCCGTGGACCGGGCGTTCCTCGGTGAGTTCATCGATGCCGTGGTCTTCCCCGCCCTCGGCGTCTGATCCACCCCGTCCCCTTCGTCTCCACCGCTCCCCGCTGCTCCTGACACGCCGCTCTCGTCGTCGGGCCGGCTCTCTACGCCCTGATCCATCCGGATCCATCCCACGACCTGAACGGGAGAACCACCGACGTGGCTACCTTCCTCTACCGACTCGGCAGGGGCGCCTTCCGGCGCCGCGGCCTGGTCGCCCTCATCTGGGTGGCGTTGCTGTTCGCCGCCGTTTTCGGTGCGGCCTCGGCCGGCGCCCCCACCTCCGGTTCGTTCTCGATACCCGGCACGGAGGCCCAGAAGGCCTTCGACCTGCTGGACAAGAAGTTCCCGGGCATGGCCGCCGACGGCGCCACCGCCCGCATCGTCATCAAGGCCCCCGAGGGCGCCAAGGTCACCGACCCCGGCCCCAAGGCCGAGGTCGAGAAGATCGTCGCCGGGCTGAAGACGGGACCGGGCGCGGAGCAGATCTCCTCGGTCGCCGACCCGTACCAGGCCCAGGCCGTGAGCCAGGACGGTTCCACCGCCTACGTCAGCGCCAAGTACGACGTCAGCGGCATGGAGCTGAAGGACGAGACCCGCGAGGCGCTGAAGGGCTCCGGCACCGCGGCGAAGGCGGCCGGCCTGAACGTCCAGATCGGTGGTGACGCGCTGATGGCGGCCCCCGAGACCGGCTCCGGCGAGATCATCGGCATCATGGTCGCCGCGATCGTCCTCGTGATCACCTTCGGCTCGCTGATCGCGGCCGGGCTGCCGCTTCTGACCGCCCTGATCGGCGTGGGCATCGGCGTCTCCTCCATCACCGCGCTCGCCAACGTGCTGGACCTCGGCTCGACCACCTCCACCCTCGCGATGATGATCGGCCTCGCCGTCGGCATCGACTACGCGCTCTTCATCGTCTCCCGCTACCGCGTGGAGCTCGCCGAGGGCCGCGCGCGGGACGAGGCCGCCGGCCGGGCCGCCGGAACCGCCGGCTCCGCCGTTGTCTTCGCCGGTCTGACCGTGGTCATCGCCCTGGTGGGCCTGGCCGTCGTCAACATCCCGATGCTGACCAAGATGGGCGTCGCGGCCGCCGGCACGGTGGTCATCGCGGTCCTGGTCGCCCTGACCCTGGTCCCGGCCATCCTCGGCTTCGCGGGCAAGAAGGTCCTGCCCGCCGGCGAGAAGAGCAGGCTGTTCGGCAAGGGCAAGCCGGCCGACGAGAAGAAGGCCAACGGCGGCACCCGCTGGGCCCGCTTCGTCCTGCGCCGTCCGGTCATGGTGCTGCTGGCCGGTGTGATCGGCCTCGGCGTCATCGCCATCCCGGCGAGCAAGCTGGAGATGGGCCTGCCGGACGACGGCGCCCAGCCGGTCTCCACCACCCAGCGCCAGGCCTACGACCTCCTGTCCGAGGGCTTCGGCCCGGGCTTCAACGGCCCGCTGATGGTCGTCGTGGACGGGGACAAGGCCCTCGCCGACTCCACCGTCGACCGGATCAAGGGCCTGGAGGGGGTCGTCGCGGTCACCCCGCCGACGCCCAACGAGAGCGGCGACGCCTCGGTCATCACCGTCATCCCGAAGGACCGTCCGTCCTCCACGCAGACGGAGGACCTGGTCCACGAGATCCGCGACGGCAGCGGCGACGACGTCCTCGTCACCGGCGCCACCGCGATGAACATCGACTTCTCGCAGAAGATGAACGACGCGCTGCTGCCCTACCTGGCGCTCGTCGTCGGCCTCGCCTTCCTGCTGCTGATGCTGGTGTTCCGCTCGATCCTGGTCCCGCTCAAGGCGGCCCTCGGCTTCCTGCTCTCGGTCGTCGCCGCCCTCGGCGCGGTCGTCGCGGTCTTCCAGTGGGGCTGGCTCGGCTCGCTCTTCGGCGTGGAGCAGACCGGCCCGATCATGTCGATGATGCCGATCTTCATGGTGGGCGTCGTCTTCGGTCTGGCCATGGACTACGAGGTCTTCCTCGTCACCCGCATGCGTGAGGCGTACGTCCACGGCGAGCGCCCGGGCCAGGCCGTGGTGACCGGCTTCCAGTACAGCGCGCGGGTCGTCGTGGCCGCCGCCGTCATCATGATCGCGGTGTTCGCGGGCTTCATCGGAGCCAGCGAGCAGATGGTCAAGATGATCGGCTTCGGTCTGGCCGTCGCCGTCTTCTTCGACGCCTTCGTGGTCCGCATGGCCATCGTCCCGGCGGTGCTCGCGCTGCTCGGGCACAAGGCCTGGTGGCTGCCGAAGTGGCTGGACCGGATGCTGCCGAACGTGGACGTGGAGGGCGAGAGCCTGCGCAAGCACCTCTCGCAGTCCGCGCAGTCGCCCGAAGGCCCGGACAAGGACCGCGAGCTGGTCAACGCCTGACCCCGCACCGTCCGGCCGACAGGACGGCCCGGCCCCGCACCGCCTGCTCACCAGGCGGTGCGGGGCCGGGCCCGTTCCGTGCCCGCGCCCTACGCCCTACGGGTGGCGGCGCCGGCCGGAGCGTACGTACGGCGCAGGAAGCGGCGCAGCGCGGCGATGTCGAACTGGATCACGGCGACGCCCTCGGGGGAGTGGAACTCGACCACCGCCTGGACGCGGCCGCAGGGCCAGATGCGTACGTCCCCGGTCCCGGTCGGCGCCTGGAGGCCGGCCTCCAGCAGGGCGCGGGGGAAGACCCACTCGTTGTCGGTGCCCTCGGGTGACAGATCGGCCGGGAAGACGATCCGTACGGCCAGCGGCTCGGCGGGCGCGAAGCGCAGGGCGACCGGGATGGTCCGGTAGAGGGGATCGTCCGTGATCACCCGGGCGCAGACCCGCTCCTCGACCGGTTTGGTGGTCGTGGACGGGGCGGCGGTCATGGTGACGGCGGTCGCGGTGGCGGTCGCTGTAGCGGCGGCTGGTGGATTCTCGGCGGTGGCTGACATCGACCAGGCTCCTCGAAATCGGAACATTTGCGTCCGTTTGCCCTCCAGCCTCGCACATTCCGACGAAACCGCACGGGCGTTTTTGTGACGGACTCGCTCTTGCCAACGGTTTGCAATTGGGCACTATTCTTGAACGGTTAAAGACTGCGTCAAGGCGTACGGAAGCGGAGCCACTCCATGCATGTGCCCGACGGTTTCATCAACGCACCCGTCTCGGTGGCCGCCGGAGTGGCGGCCGGCGTCGCGGTGGCCGTCAGCCTCCGCGGCGCCCGCCGCGAGCTCGACGAGCGCACCGCGCCGCTCGCCGGCCTCGTCGCCGCCTTCATCTTCGCCGTGCAGATGCTGAACTTCCCGGTCGCCGCAGGCACCAGCGGCCACCTGCTGGGCGGGGCCCTCGCCGCGATACTCGTCGGCCCCTACACCGGTGTGCTGTGCGTGTCCGTCGTCCTGCTCATGCAGGGCATCCTCTTCGCCGACGGCGGACTGACCGCCCTCGGCGTGAACGTCACCGTCATGGGCGTCGTCACCGTCGTCGTCGCCTACGCGATCTTCCGCGGGCTGGTCAGGATCCTGCCGCCCACCCGCCGCTCCGTGACCGTGGCCGCCTTCGCGGGCGCCCTGCTCTCGGTGCCCGCCGCGGCCGCGGCCTTCACCGCCGTCTACGCGATCGGCGGCACCACGGACGTGGCCATCGGCAAGGTGTTCACCGCCATGGTCGGCGTGCACGTGCTCATCGGCATCGGCGAGGCCGCCATCACCGCCGCGACCGTAGGCGCCGTGATCGCCGTACGGCCCGACCTGGTGCACGGGGCCCACGGGCTGACCGCGCCGCTCAAGCTGCGCGTCGGCGGCGAGCTCGTCGACGCCCCCGCGGCCGCCGCCACCCCGGTGGCCGCCCGCTCCACCCGCAAGGTGTGGGCGACCGGCCTTGTCACCGCGCTCGTCCTCGCCGGGTTCGTCTCCTACTACGCCTCCGCCAGCCCCGACGGCCTGGAGAAGGTCGCCGCAGACAAGGGCATCGACGCGAAGGTCGAGGACCACGCGGCCGCCGGCTCCCCGCTCGCCGACTACGGCGTCGAGAACGTCGACGACGACCGGCTGTCCGGCGGCCTCGCCGGGGTCATCGGCGTCGGCGTGACCGTCGCCGCCGGCACCGGGATCTTCTGGGCCGTGCGCCGGCGCCGTACGGAGGAACTGACCGCCACCTCCGTCTCGGCGGGCTGACATGGGCGCCGGTCACGCCCACAAGCTCTACCGGCACGGGCACACGCCGGTCCACGACCTGCCCCCGCACTGCAAGCTCGCCGCGACCTTCGCCTTCGTCGTGGTCGTGGTGTCCACGCCGCGCGAGGCGGTGTGGGCCTTCGGCCTGTACGCCGCCCTCATCGCGGCGGCCGCGGCCGCGGCCCGGATCCCGGCCGGCTTCCTGCTGCGGAGGCTGCTGATCGAGGTCCCGTTCGTCGCCTTCGCCGTGCTCATGCCCTTCGTCGCCGAGGGCGAGCGGGTGGAGGTGCTCGGCATGTCCCTCAGCGTCTCGGGTCTGTGGGGCGCCTGGAACGTCCTCGCCAAGGGCACGCTCGGCGTGGCCGCGTCCGTCCTGCTGGCCTCCACGACCGAGCTGCGGGCCCTGCTGCTGGGCCTGCAGCGGCTGAAGCTGCCGCCGCTGCTCGTCCAGATCGCCTCCTTCATGATCCGCTACGGCGACGTGATCGGCGACGAGCTGCGCCGGATGTCCATCGCCCGCCGCTCGCGCGGGTTCGAGGCCCGCGGGATCCGGCACTGGGGGGTGCTGGCGAAGACCGCGGGCGCGCTGTTCATCCGCTCCTACGAACGCGGCGAGCGGGTCTACCTCGCGATGGTCAGCCGCGGCTACGCCGGCTCGATGCCGGTGATCGACGAGGCCGTGGCCACGCGCACCCAGTGGGCGTACGCGGCCGTACTCCCGGTGACGGCCCTCGCCGTCTGTCTGATGGGATGGACGCTGTGAACCTCACCCCTTCGCTCGAAGTCTCCGGCCTCGCCTACGCCTACCCCGACGGACACCAGGCCCTCTTCGGCGTGGACCTGACCGTCGGGCGCGGCGAGCGGGTCGCCCTGCTCGGCCCCAACGGCGCCGGCAAGACCACCCTCGTGCTGCACCTCAACGGCATCCTGGGCGGCGGGGTCGGCGCGGTGACCGTGGCCGGGCTGCCCGTGGAGAAGCGGAACCTCGCCGAGATCCGGCGCCGGGTCGGGATCGTCTTCCAGGACCCCGACGACCAGCTGTTCATGCCCACCGTGCGGGAGGACGTGGCCTTCGGGCCGGCTGCGGCCGGCATGCGGGGCGTGGAGCTGGAGGAGCGGGTCCGGGCCGCCCTGGACCAGGTCGGCATGGCGGACTTCGCCGACCGGCCGCCGCACCACCTCTCCTTCGGGCAGCGCCGCCGGGTCGCGGTGGCGACCGTCCTGGCCATGCGGCCCGAGATCCTGGTCCTGGACGAGCCCTCGTCCAATCTGGACCCGGCCTCGCGCCGCGAGCTCGCGGACATCCTGCGCTCGCTCGACGTGACCGTGCTGATGGTGACGCACGACCTGCCGTACGCCCTGGAGCTGTGCCCGCGCTCGGTGATCCTCAGCGAGGGGGTCATCGCGGCGGACGGCCGCACGCAGGACCTGCTGTGCGACGAGAAGCTGATGCGGGCCCACCGGCTGGAGCTCCCGTTCGGCTTCGATCCCCGTTCGGTCTCGGTGGCATAAGCCCCGGTCGTAGGTTGTTGGACTGCTCGTGAACATCCAGGGTGTGACGGCGGAGGGCTTCGAGCCCGTCCGGGACGCGTTCGTGCGCAATTTCGAGGTGCTCGGGGACCGCGGCGCGGCCGTGGCCGTCTACCGCGACGGCCGCAAGGTCGTCGACCTGTGGGGCGGCACCAAGGACGCGGACGGCACGGATCCCTGGACCGCGGACACCGCACAGATCGTCCGCTCCGCGACCAAGGGCGTGGCCGCCGCCGTCCCCCTGCTGCTGCACCAGCGCGGGCTCCTCGACCTGGACGCGCCGGTGGGCTCGTACTGGCCGGAGTTCAAGACGGGCGGCAAGGAGCGGATCCTGGTCCGCGACCTGCTCGCGCACCGGGCCGGCGTCCCGGTGCTGGACCGCGGGCTGACCGCCTCCGAGGCCGCGGACGGAGTCTCCGGAGCGCACGCCGTCGCCGCCCAGCAGCCCTTCTGGGAGCCGGGCACCGAGCACGGCTACCACGCGCAGACCTACAGCTGGCTGCTGTCCGAGCTGGTGCTGCGGGTGACCGGGCGCACGCTGGGCTCGGTCCTGGCCGAGGAGATGGCCGAGCCGCTGGGCCTGGATTTCTGGATCGGCCTGCCGCAGACCGAGGCGCACCGGGTGGGCCGGGTGGCCCCGGTCGACCCGCCTTCCAGCGCGGGGATCCTCAAGACCCGGCCGAGGCGAAACGTTTCCGAGGCCTACGCCGACCCGGGCTCCCTCACCCGCCGCGCCTTCACCGCCATCGACCCGCTGCCCGACGAGAACGACCCCGCCTACCGGGCCGCCGAACTCCCCGCCTCGAACGGCATCGGCACGGCCCGCGCCCTGGCCCGCTTCTACGGGGCCACGATCGGCGTGGTCGAGGACGGCGCGCGGATCTTCACCCCGGCCACCACCGCACTCGCCGGCCGCGAACTCTCCTCGGGCCCGGACCGCGTGCTCGTCGTGAACACCCGCTTCGGCCCCGGCTACATGCTGCACGGCCCGGCCTCGCCACTGCTCTCCCCGGCCTCCTTCGGCCACCCCGGCCGCGGCGGATCCCTGGCCTTCGCCGACCCGGAGGAGGGCATCGGCTTCGGCTACGTCACCAACGCCCTGGCCAAGTCGGTCACCGCCGACCCGCGTGCCCAGTCCCTGGTCCGGGCCCTGCGGTCAGCCCTCTGACGGCTGCTCGCGCACGTCGGCCACGGTGGCCCCGGCGTGCCTGACGAGCTCGCCGGGTGCCATCGGGAACACCGTGTGCGGGGTTCCGGCCGCCGCCCAGACCGTGTCGTGGACCAGCAGCGACCGGTCGGCCAGCACCCGGGTGCGCGTACGGTGCCCGAAGGGCGGAACCCCGCCGATGGCGTAGCCGGTGGTCTCCCGGACCACGGCCGCGTCCGCCCGGGTCACCCGGGCCGCGCCCAGCTCGCGGCCGACCGCCGCGACGTCCACGCGGGAGGCCCCGTCCATCAGGACCAGGACGGGCACACCGTCCGCCGCGAAGATCAGCGACTTGACGATCTGGCCGAGCTCGCATCCGATCGCGGCCGCGGCCTCGGCGGCGGTCCGGGTGGCCTCGGGGAAGGCCCGTACCTCGGCGTCGATGCCGAGGGCGGTCAGTGCCTGGGCGAAACGGGGGTGCGCTGTGGTCGTCATGCCCGGACGCTAACGCCTCCCGCGAGGAGGCGTCATCCCGCTTTCAGCACGTCGGCGGCTGGCTACGGTCAGCCGGCCTTCAGGACCTCCGCGACGATCGGGCCCGCCGTGTCGCCGCCGTGGCCGCCGCCCTCGACCATCGCCGCCGCGGCCAGGTCGCCGCGGAAGCCGGTGAACCAGCTGTCGGGGCTGCCCGCGCCGTCGACCTCCGCCGAGCCGGTCTTCGCGCCCTTGTCCGAGCCGCCCACCGAGGCCATCGCCTTCGCGCCGGTGCCGTCGCCGGTCGCCGTCATCCGCATCATGGAGGTGAGCTGCTGCTGCACCGAGGACTTCATCCGGCGCTGCGCCGTGGCGATCTTCCGACCGTCGAGGTCGGGGGAGACCAGCAGCGGCTGGCGGAAGACCCCGGTGCGCGCGGTCGCGGTGATGGACGCGACGTTCAGCGGGTTCATGGTGATCTGGCCCTGTCCGATGTATCCGGCGGCCTCCTCCGCGCCCGTGGCCACCGGGACCTTGCCGTCGGCGGAGGCGATCCCCGTCTTCCAGTCCAGGCCGATGCCGAAGACCTCCTTGGCCTCCTTCGACAGCGCGGCGTCGTCGCGCACGTCGTCGATCGGCTTGATGAAGGCGGTGTTGCAGGATTTGGCGAAGCTGGTCGCGAAGGTCGCGCCCGGCAGTGCGAAGTTCTTCAGGTTGTGGAACGTACGGCCGCCCCACGCCACGTCCTTCGTGCACTCCGCCGGCTTGTCGGCCGCGACCAGGCCGCGGTCCAGCAGCATGGCCCCCGTCACGATCTTCATCGTGGAGCCGGGGGCCCTGGCACCCCTCATGGCCGCGTTGAAGCCGTCGGTGCGGTGGTTGGCGACGGCCAGAATGTGTCCGTTGCTCGGCTGGACGGCGACCACCGAGGCCTCGGGGTACTTGGCGACGGCCTGCTCGGCCGCCGCCTGCACCTTCGCGTCCAGGTACGTCTTGAGGGTGCTCGGCTCGCCCTCGACCAGGGTCAGCAGGGTCCGCTTGGGGGCCTCCTTGAGGGCGGGCTCGATCCACACCTCGGCGCCGGGCCTGCCGCCCGCCCTGCTGCCGTAGTTCTGGCGCAGCTCGTCGAGGATCTGCCGCAGCGAGGGGTACTTCTCCGGAGACAGCTCCTCGCCGTTGCGGTCGACGGCCTTGACCGGCGGGCTCGACGCGGCGCCCGCGCGCAGCTTCCCGTCCTTCTGGAGCTGCGGGTGGATCACCGAGGGCTGCCAGTCGACCAGCGGCTTCCCGCTGCTCACCCCGCGCACGACGGTCAGCTGGGAGTCGTAGGCCAGCGGCTTGGTAGTGCCCTCGTACGTGATCTCGGCCTCGACCTTGAAGGGGACGGTGGTGCCGTTGGGCTGGCCGGGGGTGATCACGGCCTTGGACACGTACGCCTTGGTCCGGAAGTCGCCGACGGCGGTCTGCGCGGCCGCGGCGTTGTTCGTGAGGTCGGCGGCCACCCGCTCGTCCCCGGCGGCCCACGCGGCCAGGAAGGCCTTTGCGGTCGCGGCGGCCTCCTTCGTGCCGACCGGCCCGCTGCCCTTCGCCGCCTGGACGGAGGTGTCGTCGTCCTTGCCGTCACCGCTGTCCCCGACCAGGGCGTACACCCCGTATCCGGTGCCGCCGAGCATCGCGAGAAACACCCCGCCGATGATGGCACCCTTCGCTGCCCCGTTCACTGCGTCCCCTCCCCAGGAGCCAATGGTTCCCTGAACGCGTTCAAAGAACCTTTGGTGTGGACCTTACGCGGCGGAGTGGGCCATTCCGGGCGTTGTTACCGGACCGGAACATCGCGGCTGCGAAGACCGTTGAAGGAACTGATGACCCCGACACGGCTCCCGGCAGTGGAAGCGCTCGGCAGCGGCGGACCGCCGCCCGAGCGGATCTGGTACACCTCCTACGGCTCGAACATGCACCGGGGCCGGCTGGCCTGCTACCTCGCCGGAGGCACCCCGGCCTACCTGGCCGGGGGCACCCCTGCGGGCGTCGCCCGCGGCTATCCCGGGTGTCGGGATCCCCGCGCTCCGGCCCGCTCGGTGCCCGTCGAACTGCCCGGCCGCCTGTACTTCGCCACGGAGTCCGCCGTGTGGACGGGCGGCCGGGCCTTCTACGACCCGTCGGCGCAGGGCCGGCTGCGCGCGCGGGCCCACCTGGTCACCGTCCAGCAGTTCTCCGACATCGCCGCCCAGGAGATGTACCGGGAACCCGGGGCCGACATCGACCTCACCCGGGTCCTGCGCACGGGACGCGACGAGCTGGGGCCCGGCCGGTACGAGACGCTGGTCTGCTCCGGCGCCCTGGACGGCACCCCCGTGCTGACCTTCACCGCGCACTGGGCCATGCACGAGGTGGAGTGGGTCAGTCCGGCCGCCTCCTACGTGGCGCACCTGGCGGCGGGGCTGCTGGAGTCCGGGGCCTGGAAGGCGCGGTCCGTCGCCAAGTACCTCGCCCGGTGCCCCGGCGCGGCCGGCGCCTGGAACACGGACCGGATCGCAGCCCTCCTGGCCTCCCCCTGACCCGGATCCGACCTGCCCCTGCCCGCTCGGCCTGACGTGCGTGCACCGGGGCCGTGCTCTAGCGTCGAAAGGGCGAGGGTGACCGCTGCATCGAGCCGGTCGCCCCTCCGAGTGCCCGCTCTGCATCGCCGCCCCCGCCCGCGGTCCGGCGCACCCGCCGATCGCGCGACCGACCGAGAGAGCAGGTGCATGCGCATGCGTCCGTCGGCCCGTATCCCCAGCATCCTTGCCGGCCTGGCCCTCGCCGTCGGCGGCGCCGTCTTCACCGTTCCAGCCGCCCACGCGGACAGCAAGGCCTGCGAGCAGTCCCTCGCGGCGCAGAAGGTGCAGGTCACGGACGACGTCCGGCAGGCCTGCTACGAGGGCGAGATCGGCAACCAGACCAGCTGCAGCGCCAGCCTCGACGAGGCGGGCATCTCCAAGGAGGACGCGGCCAACGCCTGCCGGGTGGCCCCCCAGTAGCAAGCGCGAAGGCCCCGGCGCCGTCCGGCACCGGGGCCCTCGTCTTCGCTGTCAGACCCAGGTGTCCAGCCACATGCGGCCGCGCCAGGAGTCCATCGGGAGGGTCTGGCCCGTGTAGATCGGCCAGAAGTAGATGGAGTGTCACTCTGCATGGCCAACGCGACCCTGACCAGCGACTTTCTCGCCGATTGCGGCCGCTGGGGCACTCTCGGGCCGTGTGGGGGCCGTGATCATGCTCCGGAGAAGCTGTGGAGAGGTCAGCCCATCGACTTCCGGACTCATGCGGCTGGGGAGCATGTGCATGGCGGTCGGCCCGCCCGATCATTCGACCTCGCCCCATTAAGCGTTCCGGACCCGGAGCGGGGTCGCCCCTCTAGGTGTGTCGGCCAAAGAACGAAAAAGGTGGCCGATTGGCGCGCTTTGCATCGAACGTCAGTGCCATATTGTCCGCTCTGGAGGCGGTCGACGTACGCCGTCGATCGCCAGGCAGCAACCGCCTACAGAGAGGGATCGTGGCATGCAGAAGAAATTGCGCGCGCTCATCATGGGAGCCACGGCTCTCACCGCCAGCTTCGCATTGGCTGGCACTGCCACGGCCGCAGGGCCGAACTGCGGTGTCTACAAGGAGTATTCCGACAACTACTGTGACAGCATCCCGGGCTGGGAGAAGGAACTGTGCCGTTCCAAAACCTTCTCGGCCTACCAGGCGTGTTTCACGATCACGGCCAACGAACGCCTCACCGCCATGGAGAAGCAGCGGCTGGTCTCCCGGCTGGAATGGCCGGGGCGCTGACCTGACGAGACTCACTGGATGCCCCGCGGCTGAATAGAGCCTCGGGGCTATTCCACGCGACGACCGTAGCGACCACCCGTTACGGCCCTGACAACGGCCCAGAAGTGTCGGTTCAACGCCCGCCTGTGCCGTCGCACCTTCGCGCGGATGGGTGGGGCGCCGGGGCACTGCTCCTCGTAGTGAAATTGTTCGTGGGGCGCCCTTAGGTGCCAGGGGCAGACACGTACAGATTCGTCTGTCGTCGCTGCTCCGCCGCAGATGGCCTTCGGGCAGGTGCATCCGGGGCCTGCCTCGGTTCCGCCAACTATGAAGGCATGCATGACGGGTATCTGCCGATCTTCCACTGCTCCCCCTAGCCAAAGGCACGTCGAAGCTACCAGTTAGCGTGCCAGTGCGTACCGCCAACTGAGATCCGTTCATAGGCGGCGTACAAGCAACTAGCCGACCAGTCATTCCTTTGTTCGTGGAACAGGCAGCCCAGACCCGTGGTTTCCCGCCGACCAGGGACGCCGTGACGCTATTGGCTGGTCTGATCACGTTCCGGAGCGGCTGTGAACAGGCCGTCCACGGCCTTCCGGGTCCGGCCCTCGCTGCTGGGCATCAGATGCGTGTACGTCCGCAGCGTGAAGCCCGGGTCGGCATGACCGAGGTACTGACTCAGGGCCCGGATGTTCTCGCCGGCGTCCAGCAGGACGGACGCGTAGAAGTGCCGCAGGGCGTGCATGCCGTGCTGAGGCGCGGAGGCGTACCGCTCGCCATCGCCGGCTGGCGGGATGATGCCCGCGACCGCGAGGGCGGGCTTCCACATGTGGTCGTTGAAATTGCTGACCCGGACGAAGCTTCCGCGCAGGCCGGGAAAGACGAGCGACTTCGTCACGGGCGGGCCGTCCGGCGTCCGCCAGGGCAGGGTGACCGTCACGGCGGGGTGGAGCTTGGAGTGCCCGCGCAGTGCCGCTGCAACGGACCTGGGCAGCGGCACGGATCGCGCCTTGGCGCCCTTCGGAGGGGCGAAGACGTACTTTCCGCGGATTCGCTTGAGCTGGTGCTCCACACGGAGCCACTCGCCCTCGTAGTCGATCTCGTCCTCGGACAGCCCGAACACCTCGCCCTGTCGCAGGCCGCACCCGCTGGCGATGTCGACGGTGGTCCGCAGATGCCGGGGCAGGGCGGCCCGCACCGCCAGCACCTGCGCCGTGGTCCACGGGGTAACGCGTGGCGGAGCGGGCCTGGGTACCTGCACGGACCGGGCCCGGCACGGGTTCTTGGCCAGGAGCCCGTCATCCACGGCGGCGGCGAATGCGGCGTTGACCGTGCCGAAGATGATCCGGCGGTGCGAGGAGGCAGAGACGTTTTCCTCCAGCTCACCCAGCCAGGTCCGGATGTGGCCCGGCTGAAACGACGGCATGGGGCGGGTACCGATGTACGGATAGGCGTGAAGCCTCAGCCGCCGCTCCGCCGCCTCGCGGCTGTTGATTTCCGTCGTGTGGGTCTTCACCCACTTCTCCGCGAACTGCCGGAAGGTGATTCGGTTGGCACGCGGATCCACGTACTGACCGCGGGACATGTCGGCGGCGGTCTCGTTCAGCCACAGCTCGGCGAGACGCTTCTGCTTGTCCGGGAACGACTTGCTCTTCTCGGTGCCGTCGGGCCCGACGTACCGGGCGCGGTAGCGCGCGCCGCTGCCGTATCGCTCGGTCTTGACTCGCCGGGCCTTGCCGTCGGGCCCGGTCTCGGTCTTGTACCAGCGGTCTTGGATGTGGCCTGCCACGTGAGGGCCTTTCTGGGGAAGCGCTGAGGGCGGGCCCTGTTGGGCCCGCCCTCGTGATCGGGTGGTGGGTTAGGCGGCTTGGCTGAGGTCCGCGCGCTTCTGCTCGGCGATCCAGGCGTAGACGTCAGCGGGGTCGTAGCGGAGGTGTTTGCCGACGCGGAATCCAGGTGGACCGGTGCGCTTCTTGCGCCACTGGTAGAGGGTCTCTACGGGAACGTCGAAGAGTTCGGCGACGTCGTCGGGATTCAGGTATCGGTCGGGGAGGCCGGCGCGCAGGATGGCGCAGGGGTCGCTCTGGGCGGGCATTGCTCCTCCGGCGGGTTGGGTGGGGCCCGTGTCTGTCCGACGTACGGATTTCTGCGTCACCGCGTCACTTACGTCATTCGCGCGTCTGACCTGCGGTTTTGGGTGACGTAGGGGGTAGGCGTGTGTCACCGGCCTGCGTCACCTGTGTCATCGGGCGACGCACACCGGTGACGCAGGTGACGCGGGATGACGCAGCCGTGGGCTGTCTGCGTCACCCGTGTATCCGCAGGTCACGGGCGGTTTGCAGGTTGCTGGTGACGCGGGTGACGCAGCGTCTCTTCTCTTAGGAAAAAGAGAGGGGTGCTTTCTGTTGTGGTGCGGTGCGTCTTCAAGAGCGAAGAAGGGGCCGCTGCGCGGCACGACCCTTGAGGCGGCGGCAAGCCGCCGGACAAGCAAGAAGAGCACGCCCGGCGTCCGGGGCCGGGTGCTCTTCTTGCCTGTGCGGGGGCCGCGTGTTCGCGCGGGTTAGAACGCTGCCTCCTGCTCATGAGGCGCCGGGACGGCAGGCCGGGTCATCTCGATGTAGCGGGCGGTTTTGGTGCGGCCCCAGTCGACGAGGACGCCGCGCGAGGCGAGGGTGGGCTGGAGCCGCTTAAGGCGGTCGGAGAGTACCTTGCCCGTGGTGGGCCACCCCTTGGGCAGGGGCCGGGAGTCCTCGCCGGTGTAGAGCTGGGTGAGGGCGTGCAGCCACTCGGCGGAAGTCATCCGCACCTCCTCGCCCGGGTCGAGGCCGGCGGCGTGCTTGAGGACGGTCTGGGCGAGTAGGTCGCCCTCGATCACGTCGTCGTTGAGGTCGTCCAGGCTCGCCCGATAAGCGGTCAAGGATCCGAGTCCGGTAGCCGTGTCGAGCTGGGCGCAGAGGTGGGCGAAGTCCGCCATCCGCAGATCGGTGGGAATCTCGGCCTCGGTGGCCCGCACCTTCACCGCGAGGTCCAGTAGGGAGCCGAGGATGACGGGCAACACCTGCGCGTACTCCGCCCACAACTCTGCCTCGGTCCGCCGCACACGGGGCCGTTCGAGGCGGAGGGGAAGGAGGCGTTCGGCGAGGTCGGGGCGGATGACGCCGACGTCGATGCCGGTCAGCAGGAGCGGGCGGCGGTAGCGGGAGCGGTAGACGTCTCCGTCGCTGAACAGCGCGCGCTTAATACTCTCGGCGCCGGTGACGATGCAGCACATCAGGTCAGACAGGTCCGGCGGCAAGTGCGAGAGGTTGTCCAACGCCGTGACCCATCCGGCCGCGACGGCCGTGATCAGGTTCTCCTCGTCCTTCGGCGCCCGGCGCAGGTCACCCGTCATGCCCTCGATGATCCGTACCAACATCCGCCCGCCGGTGGACTTGCCGGCGCCCTGCGGGCCGGTGAGGAACGGGGCAGGGACGGGCACGGACGGCTCCAGGCAACCGATCAGCCACGCCACGGCGAGGCACTCGCTCTCGGCGTTCGCGAAGTTGCACAGCCTCAGCAGAGCGTCGATGCCCTTACCGTCGGTGTCCTTCTCGGGGAGGGGGAGTTCCCCGGTGAGCTGAGTGCGCCGCCAGCAAACTTCGCGCGGGTCGGGGGTGAGGACGTCCCAGCCGGTGGGGTGGATACGGACGGACCGGCCGTCGTCGCGCCCCAGGTCGAGCCAGGTCGCCCCGTCGAACCCCGGGGCCACGCGGATGTGGGTGGCCTGTACGTCCTGGCTGAGCGCGAGTGCTTCGATCAAGTCCAATGCCTCCTTGAGAGCGGAGCCGTTGAAGGAGCCGAGCCCGTCGTTGAACAGGCCGACCATGAGTTCCTGTCGGTGGCTGCCGGTGGTGCCCTGGGAGCGGATCGGGCGGGCGACGGGGTGGCCGTTCTTTTGGGCGTACACGGTGCCTTCGGTGGTGCGGAAGTACCGGAAGTGGGCCTGCGCGTAGTCGGTGATGATCTGCCGTGCCGGGTTCTTCTCGTCCTCGGGCATCGCTACATCCCCAGCTTCATGCGGGCGTTGGTCCAGGCGATCTCGCAGTGCCGCAACGACTCGCCCTTGGCCTGCGCGGCGGTGAACAGCCGCCCAATGTGCGCCTCGGTGAGGCAGCCGCACCAGCCGTGCGCGGACAACACCGCGAGGAACGTCCGGTACACGGTGGCGTGGACCGCGCTGGCAGCCTCCGTGATGCGCTGCTCGCCCATGGCGATACCGCGCTCCAGGTAGGCGGGCGAGCGGTGGCGACACACCGCATCCCCGGACGGCGCGGGCACCACGGCGGCGGATGCCGACGCGGCCAGGGTGGCTTCCTTCACGGCGAGCGCGCGCACGGCATCGGGCAGCGGCGCCGTCCGTCCCGTGCCGGGCCCGAGCCAGCGGGCATAAGACAGCGCGGACTTGATGTCCACGCCGGGCCGGACTCCGTTGTGGGAGGTCATGGTGCCGAGGTAGATCCAGTGCTCCCCCCGGGTCGTGGCCACGGTCTTGGTGGCGGGGAGGTTCTCGCGGGCCCACGCGATCGCGTCGGCGTCGTCGAGGTCCACGACGGTGAGCGCGCCGCCGCCGGGGTGGTAGGCGACGGCCGCAGCCTGCCTCCACGCAGCGGCCCACGCGGGCGAGGTGAGGATGTCCGGGTCGGTAGTGGCGGCGCCCCAGCCGTGGCAGGGGGCGGGGCACTCGCACGGTCCGCCGGCCTTCATGTGCGGCCGGTCCCCGCACGCCGAGCGGGTGCAGGCGCGGCAGTTCCCGAACGGCAGCTTGCCCGCCCGCAACGGCATCGCGGGCAGGCCCAGTTCAGCGAGCTGAAGCGCGGTACGCAGGTGAGCGGGTAAGGCCACTCGGGCGTGGTCTCGCGGGATGTCGGTGGTGTGGGTCATGCTGGTCTCTCCAGTTCTTGGCGTTCTGGACGAGAGCGGCCCCAGTCATTGGCGTGAGTGGGGGCCGCTCTCGGCATGTCGGACGGGTGAAGCGGAATCCCTGCAGCTGGCCAGTCAGGGAGGTGGGGACACCCCCTGGCAGGGTGCGTGTGGAGGGGGTTTCGGGGCGCTGGCCTGTGGCGCCTCCCTGCCTCCCTGACAGATCATTTCCGCAGGTCAACCCCAGGGAGGCAGGTCAGGGAGGCGATCAGGGAGTTCTCCCTGCCTCCCTGCCCCGGGAGGGCGCGGCTCCCTCTATTCGGCGGCGGAAGCGGAACCTTCGTCCGGCCGGTTGGCGAGGACGCGGGCGACGCGGTCGCGGCCGATGACCATGCGGCCGTCGGACTTGTACGGCTCGGCGCCGGTGCCGTCGAGGACGCGCTTGAGGTCGATGAACGACCAGCCGCCGTACGCGCGCTCGTTCAGTGAGGCGAGCCGCTTCAGCACGTCTTGCGTGAGCACGCGCGGTGCGTCGCCCAGCACGGACATGATGTCCGCGAGCGGGTCGGCGGCCGGGGCGTGGTCGATGGCGTGCGCGGTGATGACCCCGTCGCGCAGGGCCTTCGCCCGCTCGGCGACCTCGGCAGCCTGCTCGGTGTCGATGTAGTGCGTGCGCACGGTGATGGAGGCCTGCCCGGCCGGGATGGCGATGCCATCCGAGGCGACAACGACGGTTCCCTTGTCGAGACCCTGCCGCAGGAGGTGCGGGGCGGCGCCGCCATCGACCGCCTTGTCGCCGAGGGCCATGCGGGCTTGCGACTCGGTGCCGAGGACGAGGGAGACGCGGGTGTGGGCGCCTTCCCGGACGAGCTTGGGAAGGTTCTGGTCGGTGGGGTCCTGCGTTCCTTCCCACAGGACGACGTCCACGGCCCGGCCCTGGTTGTGAATCTTGCGGACGGCCATGAAGTACCGGGAGGTGGCCTTCGAGCCGCCGTAGGGCCGCTTGTCGTCGCCGACGGCCGGGCACATGAACGCGACCTGCGCTTCGTCCACGATCCCGACGAGCGGCGGGAACACGGTGCCGGGCGGCGCCTGGATGCGCCGTTCCATCTCCGCGACCAGCCCTTCGACCATCTCGGTCGCCTCGATGACGTGCTCGTCGGTCGGCCCCTGGATCAGGGTGGTGGCGAGGCCGTCGAACATGCCCCAGTCGCCGACGCCCTTGAGGTCGGCGATCCGGAACTCCACCGTCTTGTCGAGGGCCAGCCACAGGGCCAGCGCGCGCAGGGCAGCGGTCTTGCCCTGGTTGGAGAGACCCGTGATCAGGACCATGCGCTGGTACAGGCTCAGCGTCGCCGCGTCGCCGCGCAGGTCCTGGCCCCACGGGGCCTTGCCGGTCTTGTAGTTCGCGGTCGCGGTCTCGTCGGTGACCAGCGGGGACGGGCCGATCGGCTCATCCAGGGCGCCGGAGTCGGCGATCCACAGCCGCACCGTGCGGGCGGCGGTCGGGATGGTGATGAAGACTTCGTGCTCGTGGCGGGCGAGGTTCTCGGCGAGCTTGCGGCGCCGCTTCTGTACCTCCTCCGTCGAGACGCCGGAGGGGAGCGTGACGTCGACTTCCACGCCGCATCCGGCGATACGGATCGGGCTGAGCATCGCGGCGCCGGCGTCGCCCATCTCCTTGATGGCGCCCCGGAGCGGTGCGATACCCAGGTCCCGCAGCGCAGTGACCACTATGGACGGGGTGATGGGTGCTCCGGCGGTGTCGCGCTGCCGGACGGGGAGCGTCCACTGGGGTGCGGTCTGCTGGCGGCGGCCGACTCCCCACAGGGCCAGTAAGGCCAGCCACGGCCCGACCGTGAGCGCGGGCCCCCACACCACGGTGGCCACCACGACGATCCAGCGGATCGCCTCGATCACGGCGCCGATCGGGCCGACGACGCAGGTGATGTCCTTGTTGGCGATGGCCAGCACGATCCCGAGCAGGAGCAGCCCGCCGACCGTGAGGCCGGTCCCGTAGAGGGCGCTCTTGGCGAGGTCGGGGGCGGAGCGGAGCAGGTCCATACGCCGGTGGTGGCGGCCGGCGCGGAATCGCTGCAGCCGGTCTTCCCACTGCTTGGCTTCCTCGAAGTTCCCGCCTGCCTCGGCGGCGCGGATCATCCGCTCGTACCGGGACGCGGTCCGGCCGTCCCACGTCCGCTTGGCCGTGATCCGGGTCCCGCCGATGACGTACATGCCGTGTCGGGCCACCAGCCGTGCCGCCGCACGGGTCTGCTCGCTGGTGACGGCCGCACGCAGGCCCCGCCCGGTCCGGCGCCACACCCGCACCGGGCGCACGGCGTCGTGTGCGGTCGGTGCGGGGGCAGCCGCGGGGATCGTGTCGGGGGTGTTCAGGGGGTCTTTGAACAGGGGGACGACGTTGTCGGTCATGCTGAGAACTCCTGCTCTCGCTGACAAGCGGGTGGGTAGGGCCCGGGGCGGCCTGATTCCTTGGCCGGGACGGCCGCCCCGGGGCACAGCTACTTACGGTTCTTGCGGTCCTCGGCGGTCTGGCGCTCTTCGCGTTCGCGGGCGCCGTCGATGATTCGCTCGACCTTGCGCTCCAGGTCGCTCAGGTGGACGGTCTCTCCGGCGATGCCGCGCTTGGCCATCCGGGCCATGTACCAGCCGATCTGCGCGGTTTCCTTGGCAGTGAACTTCGGGTCCTTCGCCATGACGCTCCCTCCGGGGCCGGTCTGTCCGGCTCCCCTCACCACCCGCACGGGGCGGGTGGATCGGGCAGCCGTCAGCCGCGCCGGCGGCGGGCCTTGCGCACGTTCTTCACGGCTGATGCGGCATCGGGGCTGCCGACGGACTTCACGACCGTGTGGACACACCAGCCGAGGACCAGGGCGAGGACGGCGAGCATCGCGATGTTGGCCGCGATCGCGGTCAGCGCACCGACGAGGAGGGGGCCGAAGTACACGCCGGCGGCGACCGCTCCGGCGCCAACCCCGGAGCCGAGCGCGATGCGCTGGACGGTCTTGTCCGGGGCGGCTTGGTGGATGTGTTGGTGCACGACCTGCGGCCCGGTGTAGGTGGCGGGCAGGTTCTCGGCGTAGACGTGGGTGCCGTCCGGGAGTTGCACGATGCCGGACGGTCGGGCGGGTTCGGGCAGGTGGTTCACGGTCATCTCCCTTCAGGAGGCTTCGGGGTGGGCGCAGGGGACGCACATGCCGAGCGAGGCCGGGATGACGTATCCGGCGTCGCGCCGGCATTCGGGGCAGGTGCGGCGGGCCGTGTTGGCCTTGGCGAGCGCGGCGGCCTTGGCCGGGGTCATCGGCCGGACTGGCTTCGCCTGGTCCACGCGGTACAGGAACGCGGTCAGCGGGCCACGCCGAAACGCGGCCGGAGCACCTGCCCGGCGATGTCCTGACCCCCAGGACGCAGGCCCAAGGCCCGTAACTGCCGGCGAGTGGCGAGCCCGTCCGGGGCGAGGCGCCACGGGAAGGTGGGCAGGCCGTGGACTCTTCCAGCCGGATCGAAGCAGTCGGCGAACCTGAGGCTCATCCGGCCACCGCTGCCGCGTTGTCCCGCTCGCGCTCCGCCTTCAACGTCTCACGCACAACCCGGGCCTTCGCCGGAGATGTGCGTAGGGCCTTGCGGATGCCCTCGCCGGTCAGCTTCTCGATCGGCCACGACTCCGTCAGGCTCCGCGCCTCCGCCAGCAACTCGATATCCGTCCGGGTCGGTCGGGTCGATCGAGCGGCCTGCGGAACTCGGCCCGTCGCTCGACGCGGACGCACCGCCTCGGCCGCCACGGCAAGCTGCGGCCGGGCCTCGATCGGTTCGACCACCGGGACAGGTGAAGAGTCCACCTCCACTCCCGGGGCCGTCTCCTCGACAACCGGTTCGCCCTGGTCAGACATCGACCGATTTACATCGATCTGATCCGATTCTTGCTCGCCCGACTCGATCGTCGGCCGGTGGTGGAGGACTTTGGCAACGAGGTCGGAGCCGAAGTAGATCGACCCGACAGGGAGCGACGTCGCCAGAAGCACGAGCGCCCAGTTCGTGTAGTCCCCGTCCGCCAGTCGACTCCAGCCGATCGACGCGCCGTGCAGCTCGGGCAGCAGCCCGTGCACGTAGTTCAGGACCAGCGACGCGAGCGTGTACGCGGCCAGCACCCGCAGGGCGAACCTGCGCGCATCACCGGTCAGCGTGAGCGCGGCCACCAGGGCCAGGGCCATCAAGCCGTCGACCACGAACGGGTACAGCGTCGCCGCCGTCCCGTCCGCGCCGATCGCCTTGGCCACGTCCCGCAGGGCGTTCCAGGAGACGCGGAAGGCCATGGCGACCACGGCGACCAGGGCGAGGACGAGCGCGGTCTTCGCCTTGCGGTTCATGCCGCGCCACCCGAGGACGGAAGATGGGCGGCCCGGTTCTCCAGCACGGTCCTGGCGGCCAGCACCTGCCGGCGCGCCCGCCGGAGCCGCTGCTCGTCCACCTCGGTGGGCATCCGGTCCAGCGTCATGATCTGCGCGTCCAGCAGGTCGCGTTCCGCCAGGATCAGCGGCAACTCGATCTCGATCGCTTCTAACTCCGCGTCCGACGGCTCAAGGCGGTCGGACCACGGGGTAACGAGGTTCTGAAGTGCAGCGATGAACTCCACGGGTCTTGCTCCTTCGGTAGAGGAACGGGACCCAACAGCAGCCCCCAGCGTTCCCGCGCCGGGGGCTGCGCTGTGTTGGGGATGGAGCGGATGACCGGCTCCCCTCAACCCCGCCCGTGCGAGACGGACAGGGGAGGCAACCGGCCGCACCGAAGACGGCGCGGAAGGCTGAGCAGTGCGTATGTCTCCTTCAGGTCTGGGACCTGGCGAAGGCGTATGGAGACGTGACCTTTCGGTCTAAGCCCTCCGGTGAATGACAAGGCGCCGGGTCGCCTCCCCCCGTCCGCCGCGGGGCTCCTGGTCGTACGTGTGCTTGGAACGCGCAGGTCAGGGCATACTTGATCCTGCTGCACCTCTTGCTCAACTTGTTGGTACAAGCCGATGCAGTGATGTTGCACCCACGGACAGTGAGTCGTCAAGGGATCGGGTCCACATGTACCAACAAGTTGAGCGAGTGCGTCATGATGGGGCCATGAACCAGCAGCCGAAGTACCGTCAGGTGGCTGACGCCCTCCGTCGCGAGATCGACAACGGCGTCTACCCGCCGGGGTCTCGCCTGCCGTCCGAGAGTGAGCTCTCAGCCCGGTTTGAGGCGTCGAGGAACACGGTCCGCTCGGGTCTGAACGCCCTGGTCAGCGAGGGGCTGATCTTCTCCAGCCAGGGACTCGGCTACGAGGTGCGCAAGCATGAGGTCTTCGAGCTGAACGCTTCCCGCTTCGAGAACTTGACCTTCCCGCAGAACGGCGACGCCTACAGCACGGACGTCACCAACGCCGGACGTCACCCGACCCAGACGTTTCGCGTCGAGGTGACGCCGGCGACGGACTACGTTGCCGGACGCCTCAAGGTCGATGTCGGCTCCACCACGGTCCTGCGGTTCTGTCATCGCTTCGTGGACGACGTGCCGTGGTCCACCCAGGCGACGTACTACCCCGACTGGCTTGTGCGGGAGGCGCCTCGCCTTGCCGAGCCTGGGGACATTGCAGAGGGCACGACGCGGTACCTGGCGGGCGCCGGGATTGAGCAGGTCGGCTACTTCGACGAGATCGCCACGCGCATGCCGACTCCCGATGAGTCGCGACTCCTGGATGTAGGCGCCGGCGTGCCGGTGCTGCTCTGGACCCGCACTGGGTATGCGGGCGACAAGGTTATCCGGTGCACGATCACCACCTTCCGTGGAGACCTCAACCGCATGAACTACGAGATCGGCGAGCTCCCCGACCGGATTGAGGGCGAGCGCCCGTGATCATCGAGATCGCTACCCCTGATGACCTCGCCAAGCTGCTCGCCTTCCGCGAGGAGGCGGCATCCTGGCTAAGCGGACTCGGCTCGGATCAGTGGCGTCGCCCCTATCCGGCAGACCGCCTGCTGGCCACCATCGAGGCGGGGGTGGTCTTTATGGTTCGTGACGATGGGGCGACAGCCGCGACCATCACTCTCACCTCTGAGGCGGAGGACGGGCTTTGGCTGGGTGAAGAACTCGCCGAGCCCTCGATGTTCGTGAACAAGCTGACCGTTGCCAGGACGCACGCCGGACGTAACCTCGGAGGACGGCTGCTTGATTGGGCGGGCGATAGGGCGCATCGTTCCGGCGCTTCCTGGCTCCGTCTCGACGCCTGGACGACGAACGAGAAGCTTCAGCGCTACTACCTCCGTCACGGCTTTGAGCACGTGCGCACTGTCCGGGAAGGTGGGGCGGTGAACGGCGGACCGCGTGTCTCGGGATGGCTGGCCCAGCGCCCGGCGAGGATCGACAGAGGCCACGGTCTGTTCGACAATGCGCCGGATCCCAAATCAAACTCAGTGGCGTGACATCAGGCTGACCTGCCGGGGAGCTCCGGCAGGGGTCGCGTAAACGCAAGCTGCAAGAGGATCATGTTCAGTTGTTGCGACCTATGCAACTGTTCAGAAATTGAGGCGAGCTGCTCAAGGGATTTCGATAGCCTATCCGCCATCTCGATCGTTCGACGCTGCGCCTCGATCACTTGCGCAAGAACTTCAGGATGCCTGCTTGGTGCATCCGGAGTCGCAGGGCGGTACTTTGCGTCGATAGCGGATCGTAGTAGGTGCCGCGCCTCAGCCAGCCTTCTCTCATGTAGAGGCTTCGGGCTCGACAGGTACAGGAATTTTTGAATAAATTCCCATGGGGGAATTGCGCGACCGCTGAGATATTCGGAAATCCGAGATCTTGAGTAGGCGAGCTGCTCACTCAATTCTCGCAGCGTCGTGCTGGATTGATCCATTTGGTGTCGGAGGAAGCGGGCGAGGGCATCTGCTTCCGGGGTATCTCCCCGGAGCGGACCCCATGGGCGCCCCGAAGCTGAGCCTGTACTCATGGTTCCTTGGCCTCCCCGACAGAGATTGATTTGGGCTGCGGAGCTATTGTCCGTGGTTGTTCGCCGAACAAGCAAGCCTGACCTGCGGCTTCCTGGGCGATGTGACGTGAAGTTAGCGGACAACCTCGCAGCACGGCCTACTAGTGCGGAACAGGACTGGCCGGAGGCTGATCGCCTTCCGGGCAACACGAAACCCGCTCCCCTGGCGCCAAACCGAAGAGCGGGCTCGTGGTGGTTACCGTTCAGAGGGGTCGATCATCCTTGCGGGTGATCGATCCCTTTGAGGGTCAAATACACCCTCAAAGCGGTCCCTGCTGCCCTGAGTACCAGGCGGACGCCCGGCTTGCGGAGCCAGGCCTTGAGCGCCTTCCCCTGGGTCTTGCAGCGACGTAGTGCCGAACGGGCCTTCACTGCAACCCGTGATCGAGATCGTGCCACGGGTACCTCCCCGAGATGGAACGTCCAGCCGCCGGTTAGCAAGCTGGCCGGATCCCTGAGCCAAGCCCCGGAAATCCGGCACAAGGTCGAGAAGGCTGGTTCGGACTCTACGCGACTTTCGAGGCCCTGGGTAACGTCCATGTGACTGTGCGTATCTGCCCTCGCGTAGATGCATGAGCCGCAGATAGACAGGGTGAACGTTGGGCGCCTGACTCGTGCCGACAGGGTCATCTACCCAGGGCCGCTGGGGCCGTCTGGGGGCCGTCGAGGGGCGGCCCAGGACGGCCAGCGACCACCAGCAACAACCACGACGGGCCCGGCACCATCAGGTGCCGGGCCCGTCGTTTTCGCTGCTAGACCCAGGTGTCCAGCCACATGCGGCCGCGCCAGGAGTCCATCGGGAGGGTCTGGCCCGTGTAGATCGGCCAGAAGTAGATGAAGTTCCACACGATCAGCAGGACCAGTACCCCCGCCCCGATCGCGCCCAGCGCGCGCCGTCGTTCTGACGAGCCCGCAGGGCCCAGCAGGGCGCCGATCATCATCGCCACCGCCAGGCAGAGGTACGGGACGAAGACCACCGCGTAGAAGTAGAAGATCGTCCGCTCCTGGTAGTTGAACCAGGGCAGCAGACCCGCGGCCACCGCGCACGCGATCGCGCCCGCCCGCCAGTCGCGGCGGAAGAACCACCGCCACAGCACGTACAGCAGCGCGAAGCAGCCCGCCCACCACAGCAGCGGGGTGCCCAGCGCCAGCACCTCGCGGGCGCACTTGCCCGCCTCGGTCGCCGGGCAGCCGTCGGTGCCCGGCTCGGGGGACTCGTAGAAATAGGAGACGGGCCGGCCGAGGACCAGCCAGCTCCACGGGTTCGACTCGTAGGTGTGCCCCGAGGTCAGCCCGACGTGGAACTTGTAGACCTCGGTCTCGTAGTGCCACAGGCTGCGCAGCCACTCCGGCAGGAACGACAGCGCGCTGTTCTGATCGTTCTTGGCCGCCCAGTCGCGCAGGTAGCCGCCCTTGCCGTTGTCCGGGCTGAAGATCCAGCCCGACCACGAGGCCACGTACGTCACGATCGCGACCGGCACCGTGGAGACGAACGCCGGCAGCGCGTCGCGGCGCAGCATGGCCGCGTACGGGGCCCCCGCGCCCGCCGTGCGGCGCGCGGCCGCGTCCCACAGCACGGTGAGGACCCCGAAGAAGGCCAGCACGACGAAGCCGTTCCACTTCGTTCCCGCGGCCAGCCCCAGGCAGACCCCGGCCAGGATCCGGTACGGCCGCCAGCCCAGCCGCAGCGACTCGGCGATCTTCGTGTCGGGCCGGGTCCGGCCCTCCTCGTCCACCGGCAGCGCGTCCGCGAGTCTGGCCCGGGCCCGGTCCCGGTCGATGAGCAGCGCCCCGAACGCGGCCAGCACGAAGAACATCAGCACCAGGTCCAGCAGCGCGGTGCGGCTCATCACCAGGTGCAGGCCGTCCACCGCGAGCAGCGCGCCCGCCAGACATCCCAGGAAGGTCGAGCGGAAGAGGCGGCGCCCGATCCGGCACAGCATCAGCACCGACAGGGTGCCGAGCACGGCGGTCATGAACCGCCAGCCGAACGGGGTGAAGCCGAACATCCACTCGCCGAGCCCGATGACCCACTTCCCGACGGGCGGGTGCACCACGTAGCCCGGGTCCACGGGGAGCGCGACCCCGTCCGGGTTGGCGAGGATCGACTTGTCGATGTCCTTGGGCCAGCTCGCCTCGTAGCCCTGCCGGACCGTGGCCCAGGCGTCCTTGGCGTAGTACGTCTCGTCGAATATCACCGCCTTCGGGCTGCCCAGGTGCGCGAACCGCAGCACCCCGGCGACCAGCGCCACCAGCAGCGGCCCCGCCCACGCGAAGATGCGCTGCCAGATCCCCCACGTCTCGGGCGGCAGGCCGAAGGTCAGCCACAGCTGCCGGGACGGCTTGGCGTACGGGGGCACCAGCCGGGTGCGGACGTCCGCGCGCGGCGACGCGGCGGCGGCCGGCGCGTAGCCGAAGCCGCGCAGCCGGCGCAGCCAGGTGGGCGGCTCTACTTCGCGCCCCGCCGGCGAGGCGGCGGGGGCCCCGGCGGGGCTGGGCGACGGCGTCGCGGTACTGGTCACCGGCACATCGTAGGGAAGAGATCTGTGTGCGCCCCAGTGGCGGGGGCCTGACGGGGGG
>NZ_JARAYQ010000617.1:0-524 GCF_033794505.1 Streptomyces sp. MB09-01
CCACCCCTGCGATCCGCCCCACCTCCGCCAGCAGCACCCGATCCTCGCCCGGGGCGACCGGGGTGAGGGCGGCGAGCGGAGAACGGCGGCCGGGCCGGGCGGTGGCCACCGCCTGCCAGTCCGCCAGCGGCCGGACGACGGGGAGCAGGGCGACGTCCTGGGCGGAGTAGAGCGGCGCCGTGGTCCACCCGCCGTGGGACTTGTAGTCGATCTCCACCGTGCCCACCGGGGAGAGGAACCCGAGCCGCACCGCGGCGTCGAAGTCCACCCTGCGGACGCCGAGCCGCCGGACGGCCTGGTCGGGGCCGAGGGGGACGTGCCGGTCAAGGAGGGCGGACAGGTCCCGGCGGCGGGCGAGCGTGTTGACCTGGTCCGGGTGGACGTCGGGGAACTCCACCTCACCGCCGAGGTAGACGAGGAGCCCGGGCACCGACCAGGTGACCGACCGCAGCCGCCGTCACCCGCGGCCGGCACCGCGGCAAAGGCACCCCCAGCGCCTCCGTCAGCCGGTCCGCCGCCCACCC
>NZ_JARAYQ010000618.1:0-523 GCF_033794505.1 Streptomyces sp. MB09-01
GCCGAGTTTCTTGATGTCGACGTGGACGAGTTCGCCCGGTCGATCGCGTTCGTAGCGGCGGATCGGCTCGCCGGTGGGCCGGTCGAGCCAGGCCAGGCGGCCCAAGCCGTGACGGGTCAGGATCCGGTGCACGGTCGAGGCGGACAGGCCCAGGATCGGGCCGATCCGGGCAGGGCCGAGCTTTCTGCTTCTGCGCAGGTCACAAACCCGGGCTTCGACCGCAGGGCGAGTGCGGTGCGGTGTTGTGCGCGGGCGGCTGGAACGGTCGTGGAGTCCTGCTTGACCTTCAGTACGCCAGCGGCGGACCCATTTGTGGGCTGTGGGCCTCGATATGCCCATCTCGGCAGCGACGTGCGCGACTGGCCGCCCGGCCAGGACGCGTTCGACCAGGATCCGCCTGCCGTGAACGGTCAGCCGGGCATTACGGTGGGACACGAAGACCTCCGTGCGTGGTGTGGAGCCTAGACACCTCCACCACACCGGAGGTCTTCGCCATGATCAAGACCCGACACTGTTAACAACG
>NZ_JARAYQ010000619.1:0-523 GCF_033794505.1 Streptomyces sp. MB09-01
ACCCTCGCCTCCGCCGCGCCCGTCGAGAGCGACCTGCAGATCGCCGGCGACATCCTCGCCGTCCAGCACCTCCTCCAGCCCGACCGCGAACACCCGGCCACCGTCGCCGAGTTCGTCGGCCTCGCCCGCTCGATCGCCGAGGACCGCGCCTCCTGGGAGCACCTGGTCCGGTACGACGCCACCACCCGCTGGTACCACCGGCTGCGCACCGGCCCCGGCTACGAGGTCTGGCTGCTCAGCTGGGTCCCCGGCCAGGGCAGCGGCCCGCACGACCACGGCGCCTCCTCCGGCGTCCTGACCGTGCTCGAAGGCGAGCTCACCGAGCACACGTCACGCGGACGGCTCACCCACCGCCCCGGATCCCAGCGCGTCCTCGCCCCCGGCTTCGCGCACGAGGTCGTCAACGACACCCTCGACGGCGCGGTCAGCCTGCACGTGTACTTCCCCGGTCTGACCGAGATGCCGATGCACAGCTGCTCCCCGGCCGAAACCGAGTCCGTACCCGCCTGACCCGCCCGGCGCC
>NZ_JARAYQ010000620.1:0-522 GCF_033794505.1 Streptomyces sp. MB09-01
GCCGGCTTCACCGCGTCTGCTTCCGGCCCGGCCTGCGGAGTGGCCTCCGGCCCGGTGGGCGGGGTCGGCTGCGGCGCGGGCTGCGGGGGCTCGGCCTGGCGGCCGGTGGCTTCCGGCTGCGCCGCGTCTGCTTCCGGGGCGGGCGGCTGGGGCTTCGTGCGGGGGCCCGTGGTCGTGGGCTTCGGCTCCGTCCGCGGGGGTTCCGTGGCCTCGGCCTCTTCGAAGGCGGGCTTCGGGTCGTGCCAGGGGGCGTCCGTGCTGCGGGTCGCGACCCTGCGGGGTGCGTCCGGGGTCCGGCTCGCCGAGCCCTCCGTCGCGGGGCGGGCCTCGGAGGCCGGGGTCTCCCCCGGCTCCGCGGTGGTCGTGGCCTGGCTCGCGGAACCGTCGCTCGCGCTGCGGGTGCGGCGCGGCGGGCGGGCGGCGGCTTCAGCGGCCGGGGTGGACGGGGCCACCGCCGGGGCTTCGGCGGCGGGGGCCGTCGCGGCGGCTTGGCTGACCGAGCCCTCCGACACGGAGCGGGCG
>NZ_JARAYQ010000621.1:0-518 GCF_033794505.1 Streptomyces sp. MB09-01
GCCGAGGGCGGGGCCGAGCACGTAGAGCAAGGCCAGGGTGATGCTGAGGGCGATGATCCACGGGGTGCGGGGTTCGCCGGGGTGGCGCAGGAGGAAGCGGAGCAGGGAGGCGCCGAGGAGGAGGAAGAAGGCGGTGTGGGCGACCGTGGCCAGCGTCCGGGTGTCATCGCGCGGCGGGGCGGGCTTCACGGGGTGCTCCTCGGTCGGGGCCTGCGTCCATTGTCGGGTGCGGCGCCGCTGCCGGGGCGCTGCCCCGGACCCCGCGCCTCGCACGCCGGCGGGGCTGGGTGGTGCGGGAGGCCTGGGTGGTGCGGCCGGGCTGGATGGTGCGGCCGGGCTGGATGGTGCGGCCGGGCTGGATGGTGCGGCCGGGCTGGATGGTGCGGCAGGGTCCTGACCAGGAAATACCGCGCCGGAGGCGGCCCGCATCGACCGATCGGATGACCCCGGGGTCAACCGGTGCGGGTGTTCATCTCTGCTCCTGAGAACGGTGACACGGTGACGGCATCGGGTCGGTC
>NZ_JARAYQ010000622.1:0-518 GCF_033794505.1 Streptomyces sp. MB09-01
GCCGCACGCCCCGGGCAGAACCCACCCCCTGAGCGACGGGCTGTCGGTGGGAGGCCCTTGGGCGCGTCTGGCATCCGCAGATCGCCGCGGCCCGGCCGCTGACCGGTGTCACCGCGGCGGCCGACCGGAGCGGCCGCGGGGCCCCGCGTTCCTTGCGGCGCCGGCCGCTGCCGACGGCCCGGCCTGACCCGCGGTCCACCCGGCCCTCGCCTTCGGGCCCGCCCTCTGGCGGCCCGGGCCGTCCCAACTCCTCGTACAGGCACGCCGGTTGTGCGACACGCTCGCCGCCCACCCGCCGCCGGGCGGGGCTGGACACGCCCTCACTCTACAGCTGTAGAGTGAGGTGAGGGCTGAGTGGCGGCAGCGGGTGACCGTACCGACAGGAAGTGGTGTTGCATGCCGAAACGTCACGCCGTGGTGGCCGGCGCCGGAATCGGCGGCCTCACGGCTGCCCTCGCACTGCACCGCCGCGGCTGGCGCGTCACCGTCTGCGAACGCGCCCCCGAACCCCCCACCAC
>NZ_JARAYQ010000623.1:0-502 GCF_033794505.1 Streptomyces sp. MB09-01
CGGGTGGACACCGTCCCCGCACCCCCCACCACCCCGGACCCGGAAGCCCTCCGCGGCCTGCGGATCGGAGTGGTCGACGACGGCCAGGGCCTCGCCCAGGCGCTCTCCACGGCACTGGAGGCGCACGGGGCCGAGCCGCACCCCCTCACCGAACCCGAGCCCGGTTTCGACGCCGTCGTCGACCTGACCGGGCTGCGGACCGGCTCGGAGCCCGTCCTTCCCCAGCTCTTCCCCGCACTGCGCCGCGCCCTGACGGACGGAACGCACCGGCTGCTGCTCGTCACCACACCCGGCGCCGCCGCGGCCGGCCTGCACGGCTTCGCCCGCAGCGCCGCCCTCGAATTCCCCGGCACGCTCGTCCGCGCCGTGGACGTCCACCCCAAGGAGGCCCCCGAACAGGTCGCCGCGCAGCTCCTGGCCGAACTGAGCTGCGACACGCCCCGCTCGTCCGTCGGGTACACGCCCGAGGGCAGCCGCACCACCCGCACCCCGGTCCCTGCCC
>NZ_JARAYQ010000062.1:0-35774 GCF_033794505.1 Streptomyces sp. MB09-01
GCCCCTCCCCATCCGGCCCCGCCCAGCCCAGCCCGCCGGCGTTCGAGGCGCGGGGCCGGGGCCGGAGCCCCGGTACTTCCGCCCCGCCCCCGTTCGAGGCGCGGGGCGCGGGCCGGAGCCCCAGTCCCGAAGCCCAGCCCGCACGCCGGCACCGACCACCAGGGAGCTGCACCCATGACCGCGTACGCCGACCTCCGCGCCCAGCTGGAAACCCTCACCACCGAGGCATTCCGGCAGGACCTCGCCGAGATCGACCGGCTGCCCACCCTCGACATCGCCCGCACCATGAACGCCGAGGACGCCACCGTCCCGGCCGCCGTCGCCGCGCAGGTGCCACGGATCGCCGCCGCGATCGACGCGATCGCCGAGCGGATGGCCCGGGGCGGCCGCCTCGTCTACGCGGGCGCCGGCACGGCCGGCCGGATGGGCGTCCTGGACGCCAGCGAGTGCCCGCCCACCTTCAACACCGACCCCGCCGACGTCGTCGGCCTGATCGCGGGCGGCCCCTGCGCCATGGTCAAGGCCGTCGAGGGCGCCGAGGACTCGCCGGAGCTGGCCGCCGCGGACCTCACCGCCCTGGAGATCGGCCCGCAGGACACGGTCATCGGCATCTCCGCCTCCGGCCGCACCCCGTACGCGATCGGCGCCGTCGTCTTCGCCCGTACGCGGGGCGCGCTCACCGTCGGGCTCTCCTGCAACGCCGGCTCCGCCCTCGCCTCGGCCGCCGAGCACGGCATCGAGGTCGTCGTCGGACCCGAACTCCTCACCGGCTCCACCCGCCTGAAGGCGGGTACGGCCCAGAAGCTGGTGCTCAATCTCATCTCGACGATCACCATGATCCGCCTGGGCAAGACCTTCGGGAACCTGATGGTCGACATGCGCTCCTCCAACGAGAAGCTGCGCGCCCGCGCCCGCCGCATCGTGGCGCTCGCCACCGGGGCGCCCGACGAGGAGATCGAGGCCGCGCTCACCGCCACCGGCGGCGAGGTCAAGAACGCCGTCCTCGTGATCCTCGCCGGCGTCGACGGTCCGAAGGCCGCCGAACTGCTCGCCGCCTCGCACGGCCACCTCCGCGCGGCCCTCACCGCCGCCCGCTGACCCGGCGCGCTGCCCCCCCGGCCCACTGCTGTCCCTGCCCGCATCCCCCAACGCAAGGCGACCCCACATGTCCACTGACAAGAACCGCGCCACAGCCGCCGCGATCCTTCCTCTGGTCGGCGGCCCGGACAACGTCACCTCCATCGCGCACTGCATGACCCGGCTGCGCATCGGCCTGTCGGACCGTTCACTGGTCGACGACGCGGCCCTGCGGGCCGTGCCCGGCGTCCTGGGCGTGGTCGAGGACGACACCTACCAGATCGTGCTGGGCCCGGGCACCGTCGCCCGCGTCACCCCGGAGTTCGAGGCGCTGGTCGAGGAGGGCCGCTCGGCCGCCCCGGCCACCGGCGCCCCGCACACCATCACCGCGGAGGAACTGCAGGCCCAGGGCGCGGCACTGAAGGAGGCCCAGAAGGCCCGCAACGCGACCCCGTTCAAGCTCCTCCTGCGCCGCATCGCGAACATCTTCGTCCCGCTGATCCCGGCGCTGATCGGCTGCGGCATCATCGCGGGCCTGAACGGACTGCTGACGAACCTGGGCTGGCTGCCCGCCGTCGTCCCGGCGCTCGCCGCCATCGCGTCCGGCTTCATGTCGCTGATCGCCGTGTTCGTCGGCCACAACACCGCCAAGGAGTTCGGCGGTACGCCGATCCTGGGCGGCGCGGTCGCCGCGATCATCGTCTTCCCGGGCGTCGCCAAGATCGACGCCTTCGGCCAGCAGCTCTCCCCCGGCCAGGGCGGCGTCCTCGGCGCGCTCGCCGCCGCCCTGCTCGCCGTGCGCGTGGAGAAGTGGTGCCGCACGTGGGTGCCCGAGGCCTTGGACGTCCTCGTCACCCCCACCCTCACGGTCCTGCTCTCGGGCCTGGTCACCCTCTACGGCCTGATGTTCCTCGCCGGTGAGGCCTCCGCGGCCATCGGCACCTTCGCCGACTGGCTGCTCGCGAGCGGCGGCGCCTTCGCGGGCCTCGTCCTCGGCGGCCTCTTCCTGCCCCTCGTGATGCTGGGCCTGCACCAGGCCCTGATCCCCATCCACACCACGCTGATCGAACAGTCCGGCTACACCGTGCTGCTGCCCATCCTCGCCATGGCGGGCGCGGGCCAGGTCGGCGCGGCCATCGCCGTCTACTACCGGCTCCCGCGCAACGGTTCGCTCCGCACCACCATCAAGTCCGCCCTCCCGGCCGGCTTCCTGGGCGTGGGCGAGCCGCTCATCTACGGCGTTTCCCTCCCCCTCGGCCGCCCCTTCGTCACCGCCTGCGTCGGCGGCGCGGCCGGCGGCGCCTTCGTCGGCCTCTTCAACCAGCTCGGCGTCACCTTCGGTTCCACCGCCATCGGCCCGTCGGGCTGGGCCCTGTTCCCCCTGCTCGACGGCAAGTCGAACCCCGGCATCACCCTCGCCATCTACGCGGGCGGCCTGGCCGTCGGCTACCTGGTCGGCTTCGCCGCCACCTACTTCTTCGGCTTCACCCGCCTTCTCTGCACTTCACTCAATCAGGGGGACGAGGATGAAGCGCTGACGGCCGAAGCACCGAGTGCAACGAAGGACGAGGCCGATCCGGAGGCGCCGGAATCGGCGGTACTCACTCGCTGAGAGGCGCGGTGGAGCGTTCAGCGCGCACGTAGGCCCGGTAGTCGTCCCCGGCCATGCCCTGGTTGACCCACCGGCCGCGATCCGCTCCAAGCTTCTCCTCGGCCGTTGCCAAGGCGGCCAGAGCCTCGTCCACGACGGCGATCTGGCGGCCGAAGTCTTCCTCACCGTCCTCGCGCTCGAAGGACGGAAACTCGACCAGGTCGTAGAACCCTTCGTCACTAACGTCCTCGCCTCATGGACCACGAGGGCGAAGCCCTCGGCAGTGGGTCGGACCACGGCCCAGCGGATACCGGGATTTCCCGACGTTCCGGCAGGGCCGAGGAACTGCTCGATCGACCGCCCGCGCTTGAGCGCGCCGAGCGCGAAGGGTTCAACGAGGTAGCGCATTCGGGCAGGGTAGACGCTCCTCCCACGCACAGACAGGTCCGATCATTGGCTGCGCGGACGGGGGAGACCAAGGTCGACAACTGGCCGTCCCGTGAGCCTGGACGCCTCAGCCTGTTTCGTGCGGAGGAACGTCAGCGTCAGATCGATGCCGTCGATCTCACCGAGCCACTGCTCCTCCTCGGCCTTCTTGCGGCGCAGAAGGAGGTCCTTCTGCAGTTCCGCGAGCCGCGGCAGCATCTTCGGGTTGATCTGGAGCATGGGGCAGCGGATGCAGGCGTGCTCGTGCTGGCAGGGGGTCCCATAAAGGTGCAGTTAACACACCAGATGCTGACGGACCTCGACACCGACCCGACGCCGCCCACCCCGGCGTCCGAGCACTCCAAGGAACCGGCCCTGGCCTGACGCCCGCTGAGGAAGCCCGGGAGCTTGCCCTCCAGTTGGTCGAGGGCCCTAGCGTCAGCGGCCATGGCACCCCTCGACACCGTCCGCCGCAGCTCGGCGCGCCCGGCCCTTCCCCGCACGTACCTCGTCTGGCTCGCCGGCACCCGCGCCTCGCTGCTCGGCGATGCCGTCCTGTACTTCGCCCTCGGCTGGGCGGCCAGCGCCCACGGCGGCGCGACGGGCGCCTTGGTCCTGACCGCCATCACCCTTCCCCGCACTCTGCTGCTGTTGCCGGGCGGCGCCGTCGGCGACCGGTTCGGCGCTCGCAGGGTGATGCTCGCCGGGGACGCCGTGATGCTCACGGCCGCGCTCGCGCTGGCCCTCGCGAGCTCGCACCTGGACCCCTCCCCCTGGCTCCTCGTCACGGTTGCGGCGGTGGTCGGCACGGTCGACGCGTTCTACCTGCCGGCCGCCGGGTCCATGCCCCGCAGTCTGGTGGGTGAGGCGCAGCTCCCCCGGGCGTTGGCCGTACAGCAGGCGGCCGGCCAGATCGCCTCGTTGCTCGGGGCTCCCCTGGGCGCCCTACTCGTCGCGGCCGCCGGCCTGACCGGCGCGGCGCTCGCCGATGCGGGCACCTTCGCGATCGTCCTCGTCGTGCTCGTCCGCGTCCGGCCGGCCTTCGACGTCGAACGGTCCCCTCGCGGGGAGGGCCTCCTGGCAGCGGCGGCGGACGGGGTGCGGGTCGCCGCGGGGGATCCGGTCCTGCGGTCCGCCCTGCTGCTGACGGCCGCTGCCGCGTGCTTCCTCCTGCCGGTGGTGTCCCTGCTGAACCCGCTCCTGGCACGGGAGCACGGCTGGAGTGCCGGGGCGGCCGGTCTGATCGCCGGTGGTCAGAGCCTGGGGGTGGTCGCCGTGGCGCTGGTGGTCTCGCGGCGGGGCACGATGCGCCGGATGGGCAGGGGTGCGGCGCTGGGGCTGTGTGTCGCGGCGCCGGGCATCACCGCGGTGGCGCTGGCCGGGGAGGCCGGCGTGGCCCTCGCCGTGGCCGGGGGAATCGTCACCGGTGCGGGTTCCGGGATGTTCGCGTGCCACATCGGTCCGCTGGTGCTGACCGGCGCCCCGGGCACGCACCTGGCCAGGCTGCAGGCGCTGCTGACGCTCGTTCAGAGCCTGGCACTGGTGGGGGGCAACAACGCCCTCGGCGCACTCGCCGACGCCCGGGGCGCCGCGGTCGCCACGGCGGTCTGCGCGGCGGGCGCCTGCGCCGCGGGGACCACGGGTCTCGCCCTGAAACCGCTCGGGCGCCTGCGCCAGCCGTGAACCGGGGCACGGAGCCCCAAATGCAGCCCCGCCGGCGTTTGAGGCGCGGGGTCCGGGGCGGAGCCCCGATCTTGAGGCTGGCCCCAACCCCCCGCACGACTGCGCCATGATGCATTCATGATCAACTCGATACCCCCCGTGGTCCCGGCCGGCCGAATGCGCGACCTCCCCCAGCCGGAGCTGCCGCTCCCCGGCGGCACGCGCCTGCGCCCCTGGGCCCCGTACGACGCCCCCGCACTCGTGGAGGCGTGCCTCGACCCGGACATTCGGCACTGGAACCGCCCGAGCGAGCTCGATCTGCCCGCGGCCGAGGAACGGATCGCCCGCTGGCACGAGCGCTGGCAGGCCGAGAAGGCCGCGACCTGGGCGATCGCCCCCGCCGCCGGCGGCCCGGCCGTCGGCCTGATCGGGCTGGCCGACCTCGACCTCAGCGGTGGCAGCGGCGAGATCCTGTACTGGCTCCTGCCCGCCGGCCGCGGCACCGGCGTCATGGTGGCGGCCACGGACCGCGTCACCCGCTGGGCCTTCGACGAACTCGGCCTGCACCGCGTCCGCATCACCCACTCCGTGGCCAACCCGGCCTCCTGCGCCGTCGCGACGAAGGCCGGGTTCCCCCTGGAAGGCACCATGCGCGGCGCCCTTCTGCACACGGACGGCTGGCACGACGAGCACCTTCACGCCCGCCTTCGCACCGACTCCCCGGTGTAGCCGCATCACTTGGGCGGGCTCGCGCCCTTCTCGCTGGAACCCTTCTCGCTGGAACGCGCCTTCTCCAGGAGCTCCCGGTAGGGCGTCTGCGCCGTGACGCCGGGCACCTGCGAGAGGCCGTACCGCTCAGCGGCCTCTCGGTTCTGCAAGGGCGTTGTGGGAATGAAGGATATCCGTTCGCCCGGGGGTGACACATGGACATCGATACGTGGCCAGTCGCCACTGTCGACCCTCCATGCGGTGATGCGCTGCCGACCTCGGGTCACGTTCAACATTTCGCTGCTGTTCGAAATGTTGGTCCAGTACCTTGATTTCGCACCGGGCGGATCCCCTTCCTCGCACTTCACTCCGAAACTCCACTTCTCCAGGTTGGAGTGCTTGAAGTCATTGGCCATCGTCATTCTGTCTTTCCTGATCACGTACACCTCGGTCTGGGCCCTGATCGCCTCGTAACCGCGCCTCTCAGGATCCTTGATCTCCACGACCACGTCCTGTGCGACTTCTTCCCCAGGATTCAACACGCGGCCCACCGGAGTGACGAACTCGCCGTCGTAGATCAATTTGTAGTCCGTGGTCTTCACCTCGGGGGGACCGCTCGCAGGTCCGCCATGGATCCAGTAGATGCTGCCGAGGACGTAGACGGGAACCTGTCCGGCGTTCTTCACGTACAGATGGGCCGTCACATAAAGCGACGCGCCGGCCTTTTCCTGATTCGACTCCCTGAACTCGGCTCCGCTCTGTATCAGCGGGGTCGTCACATAGGGAACATAGATCTGCGCATACGCCAGGTTGGCGACGGCGAGAAGGGTGGAAACGATCACCCCGATCGCAATTTTCCTCGGAATGCTGAGACCCTTCCACGCCCGGCATTTCGCCAGTTCGACCAGGACCACCGAAGACCAGACGAGGAGGCCTATCGCGATCAGGGTGTAGTCGGTGAAACGCTCGCCTATCTGCAGCAGAACGACAGAAGTGCTACAGAGGAGGGTGATGACGACTCCGACCAGAACGACCACCCCCGAATAGGGCCATAGCCGCATTTCCCAGAAGTCGACAGCGGCCACGGCGGCGATCACCTCCACCGCGGCCACGACAAGAATGGTGAATCCCGCGATCCGTCCGCCGTAGGTCAGGGCATCACCACTGTCCGCTATTCCGATCCGGAACAGCAGACATGCGGTCACGAGGAGGCCGAAAATCACGATGCCGCCGATGGCCCGTCGGCTCCGCGCATGGTCCGGCCAGTAAGTGCCGTCCTCACCGAGAAAACGGATGGGGTGTCCTTCCGCCACACCTTCACGACCGAGGAGTTCCTTGAGTTGCTCCTCGGACCAGACCCTGCCCACCGACCTGCCGTCGATCAGAACCTTCCGCAGGCCGAGGTCATCCGGCGCTCCCACGGTCACGATGCGCGTGTTGGCCATGACACCAGCCTGCCGCTTGTCCACGGGAGGCGCTTCCGGAGCGCGCACTGCACGTGTGCCCGCACGTCAGGGTGCGCCCGGCGCGGCGCAGGGGGACGCTGGTGTTGAGGTGTTGGCGTCCCTCGTCCCCACGGGAGTTCTCATGCGAACACGACTTCTCGGCTTCACCGCCGCGCTCGTACTGGCCGTGCTCGGTGCCACGGCCCCCGTTGCCCGGGCCGCCCTACCGGCTGTCACCGGACCGGCGTGCGTGGACGGAAGCGGGACGGTGCAGTACGCCACCGGCCAGTGGATCTGCATAGGCGGCGCGTACGACGGCGAGCTGATCACCAAGACCTGAGCGCCGGCCGCACGCGCTTCCCGCAAGCGACTCAGCCGGCGGCGGTGCGCAGGAACCGCACCAGGTCGTCGGTGCCGTAGCCGAGCTTCGGGCCGCGCTCGGCGGCCATCAGCAGCAACTGGCCCACGATCTCCGCACCCCAGCCGTCCGCACCGTCCTGCGACCACTCCCACAGCTTCTCGATGCCCAGGTCGGACATGAGCAGCCCGTGCTCCGCCCGGATCTCCCGGCAGGTCTCGGCAACGGCATCCAGCAGCCGCGGGCCCGGCCGCTCGCAGCGGAGCCCGAGGTACCCGCCGACGTCCTCGACCACGCACCCCTCCGGCGGCCTCGCCTTGAGCCCTTCGTAGCGCGGATCGTCGAACCCCGGATGTTCCCCGAGCGGGCAGTGGATCAGCGTGAACCGCTGCCGGCCCGGCGGCAGCGGCGGCAGCGGCCGCCGGGCCGTCAGCCCGAAGGCCTCGTGCACCAGCGCCCTCGCCTCGTCCGCGGTATCGGCCGACCGCCTCTCCCGGCGGTCCCCGTCATCGCCGACCGCGGTCCACTGCCCGCCGCCCTCGTCGCACTGCACGCGCACGGAAAGTCCCGTGCCCCTGCGCTTCCACCCGCCACAGCCGAGCGCAGCCTCCAAGCCGCGCAGCTTCCAGCCGAGTTCGAAGGCGAACTGGGCGGCGTCGACCACCTCGCTCACGCGCCCGTCGCCCGCTCGTGCAGTACGGCGGCCAGCCGGAGGGCGGTGTCCAGGTTGCAGCGGCCCAGGTCGACCAGGGGCAGCCCGTAGCTGCCGGCGGCCGAGACCCGTTCCACGTCCAGGGAGGGGAAGACCACACCCACCCCGCCGAGGGCCTCCTTCAACTCCCGTACGGCCTCCTCGGCCGCCTGGACCCGTTCCGTGGGCGTGAGCACCATGACATGTCACCTTTCTACTCTGAGTGGTCAGGTTCTGCACACAGAGTGGCGACGCCCTGGCTAGCCTTTCAAGGAAGCACCGAGAACAACCCCACCTGTTGGCCCGGGAGTTGCCATGGCAGGTAAGAACCTCGATCCCTCCTCCTCACCCCGCGCCCTGCTCGGCGCCGAGCTGCGCGTGGCGCGCGAACGAGCCGGACTCAGCCAGGCCGAGTTGGGTGAACCGCTCTTCGTGAGCGGCTCGTTCATCGGCCAGCTCGAAGCCGGCACGCGCCGCATGCACATCGAATTCGCGCGCCAGATAGACGACATCCTCGACACGAACGGCTTCTTCGTCCGCAACTGCGGGGCCTTGGCCAAGTCCAAGTACCCGAACCACTTCGCTGAGGCGGCCGAGGCAGAAGCCGAAGCAAAGACGATCCGCGAGTACGCGCCTCTGGCACTGCCCGGGATGCTCCAGACGGAGGCGTACGCACGGGAGGTCTTCATCGCGTATCAGCCGACGGCCACGGACGAAGTCATCGCCGAGCTGGTCACGAACCGGCTGGACCGCGCCAAGCTGCTGGCAAATCCAACAACCCCCCTGTTGTGGTGTGTGCTTGACGAGGCAGTCATCCGAAGGGGCGTCGGCACCAAGAAGGTGATGGCGGAGGCGCTGCGGCACATCGCGACCCTGATCCGTACGCGCCGGATCTTCGTGCAGGTACTGCCGTTCAGTGCAGGAGCACACTCGTCTATGGGAGGCACCCTGAAGTTGATGACCTTCGAGGACGCTCCTCCACTCGCCTACGTTCAAGGCAACGCGATAGGCGTACTGCTGGACGATCCGGCCACGGTTGCCCGTCACTCGCTGACCTACGATCTCCTCACGGCCAGCGCGCTGTCACCGACCGAATCGCTGGCCATGATCGAGTCCGCGGCGGAGGATTACGAGCATGACCAGCATGCGTGAGTACGACCTGTCGGCTGCTATCTGGCACAAATCCAGCTACAGCGACGGCACCGGCGGCGACTGCCTGGAGATGGCCACCTGGCGGAAGTCCACCCATAGCGGAGCCCACGGCAACAAAACGGTTCCGGTCCGGGACTCCAAGGTCCCGGACGGCCCGCACCTCACCTTCCGGGACACCGCCTGGACGGCGTTCGTCACCAGCCTCTGACCTGCGCCAGCACCACGTACGACGGCAGTTGGCCGGCCGGGTCCAGGTTCACGAACGTGTAGCCCTCGGGGCCCTGCGGGTAGATCTCGAACCGCCTGCCCAGCGGGACGTCCCGGAGGATCGTGGGCTCGGCCTTCGCCCTGCCCGTGGTCCCGTCCAGGTGCCACAGGTGCGTCCGCGCGGCGGTCGACGTCACCACGTCGACCCCGCCCGGGCCGCGGCCCTGCACGATCCCGAGGACCGTCGCACCGTCGAGCGCGGCGTGCCACACCCGCTTGCCGTCCAGCACGGAATACGCGGAGAGCCCCGGGACCTTGCCCTTCACCGGGGTGATCAGCAGATCGCCGCTCACCACCGGTGCGGGCCCCTCGGTCAGGTCCTCGTGCGGCCCGGCCACCGGCACCGCGCCCCGCTCGCGCCCGGAGTCGTCGAAGAACCGCACCGAGCCCCCGGCACGCAGGACGATCGGCCGCGCCGACAGCATCCGCACGTCCGCCGACGGGCCTGCCGTGCCCAGCGGGCTCTGCCAGGCCTGGGTGCCGGTCCGCGCGTCCAGCGCGATCAGCCGCGCCGGGCCGCCGCCCGGGCAGTCCTCCACGTACAGCACCCGGCCCTCGGCTCCGTCGAGCGCGCGGACCTGACAGCCGGCCGGTACCGGGACCCGCCAGCGTTCGTCGCCCGTGCGCAGGTCCAGGCCGAGGAGGGCGCCCTCCGCCACGGCGACGGCCTTATCGCCCACCGCGGCCACGGGCACCTCGGCCGCGTCCCGGCCCGGCGCCACCGGGAGGTCCTTGGCCCACAGCTTCCCGCCGTCCTCCAGGTCCACGGCCAGCACCTTCGCGCCGCAGCCGGCCGGGGTCCGCGCGGCGGCGACCAGCCCGATGCCGTTCGGGATGGTCCGGCTCACGGCGCAGAAGGTGACGTCCCCGCCCGCGCCCAGCCCTCCGGCCGAGCGGCCCCCGCTGTTGTAGAGGTTCAGGCCGTCCGCGCGGACCCGTACGAGCCCCGACGACGGGCGCAGCCAGGCACCGATCGGCCGGGCCGACTCCGGCTTCTCCCGCTGCCACCACGTCCACACGTACGCCTGCGGGCCGCGCATCCACGCGTACGCCTGCCAGGCGGGCCACAGCGCGGCCAGCGCGACGGTCGCGGCGAGGCACCAGACCAGCGCACCCCTGGCACCACCGCGGGCTCGGGCCAGCAGCACGTACGCGACGAGCCCCAAGACCGGGGTGATCAGCAGCAGCCAGCTCCTGCCCCGGGTCCAGTCGACGAAGGCCGTCCGGCCGAGCAGGACGAGGTACAGCACGGTCACGGCGGCGACCGCCGTGCCGGCGACGAACAGGGCGCGCGGCAGCCACCGCGCGCCCTGAGATGTGTGGTTGTCCATGATCCCCCTTGGACGCAGCCTAGTTGGCTCGCCGATCAGGGGTTCCGGTCACCCGGTCCGGGTCAGAGGCCGGCAGTGAACAGCAACCGGTTCGGACTGCTCTTGCTGACGCGCTTCAGGACGTCCTTGGTGGACTCGCCGTCCAGGAACTCGTTGAGCTCCGCCGGGTCCGCGGTCGGGTGTGCCTGCTTGTAGAGGGCGGCGACATCCGCGACGTGCGGGGCGGCCATCGACGTGCGTGCCACCTGGACGCGGCTTGAACCGCCGCCCCCACCCCGGCCGATCGTCCGGCGCCGCATCAACACGCGCTGTCGCACGAGCTGCGAAGAGGACCATCCCTCTGTGCCGTCAAGGCCGCGCCCCAGCCCGCGCGCGCAACACCGCCGCTGCGAGATCACCCGTACGGCCCGCCCCCACACCGGGGAGCGCACGGCCGGTGCGGCGCCGGTGCCCCCGCCTCACCCCGGGACCTCGTTGAACTGCACCGCAGCGCGTGATGGCCGCGCCCCATGCGCAACCGTCTGAGCCGAGCCCTGCCCGTGGCCGACGCCGTCCTGGCCGCCGTCACCATCGGCCTGCCCGTATCCGCAGCCACCGCCGCCGAGTCCGTACCCCTGTCGCACGCGGCTCCCGCCGACCACGCCACGTACGTCGTCACCGTGCACCCGGGCCTCGACCCGGCCGCCGTCGCGGACGCGTACGGGATCACCCCGCTGCACGTACCGCAAGACGCTCAACGGCTTCGCCGCCCGCCTCTCCCCCGTGCGGGCTCCCCGGCCACTCACCGCCCTTACGCGTTGCTTAAAGTGATGCGGATCAACTCATCGGTTGATCGGGGGGGTCGGGGGGATCGAGGAGGCCGATGAACAGCGCGACCGAGGTGTTCGAGCCGCTGCGCGCGGAAGATCCGAAGACCGTCGCCGGGTACCGCCTCGCGGCCCGGCTCGGCGCGGGCGGCATGGGCCGGGTCTACCTTTCGCACACGCCGGGCGGCCGCCCGGTGGCGATCAAGGTGGTCCGGCCGGAGCTGGCCGAAGACCCGGTGTTCCGGCGGAGGTTCCGCCGGGAGGTGGTGGCGGCCCGGCGCGTCCGGGGGGCGTACACCGCCGAGGTGATCGACGCCGACGCGGAGGGGACTCCGCCCTGGCTGGCCACCCTGTACGTGCCCGGGCCCTCCCTGTCGGAGGCCGTCGCCAAACGCGGACCACTGCCGGTGCCCGCGCTCCTGTGGCTGGTGGCGGGCATCGCCGAGGCCCTGCAGGCCATCCACGCCGAGGGCGTCGTGCACCGGGACCTCAAGCCGTCGAACGTGCTGCTGGCCGCCGACGGGCCCCGGGTCATCGACTTCGGCATCTCGACGGCGTCCGACACCACCGCGCCCACGGCCACGGGCGGCACCATCGGCACGCCCCAGTACATGGCCCCCGAGCAGGCGTTGGCGGGCGAGACCACACCCGCCACCGACGTCTTCGCGCTGGGCCAGACGGTGGCGTACGCGGCGCTGGGCGAGCCGCTGTACGGCACCGGTCCCTCGATGACCGTGCTGTTCCGGATCGTGCACTCCGAGCCCGACCTGTCCCGGCTGCCGGAGCAGTTGCGGCCGCTGCTCGCCCGGTGCCTGGCCTCCGACCCGGAGGAGCGGGCCACCCCGACGGAGATCGTGGAGTGGTGCCGGCAGCAGCTGGGCGAGGACGCCGACGACACGAGCGGCGGCAGCCCGGCCGTCTGGCGGGAGGTGCTGGGGCCGGAGGTGGAGGTACCCGATCCGGCCCTGCAGCCCGCCACGGGGCACGAGACGCCGATGGTCTGGGGGCCTACGCCGCAGACTCCGGAGGAGCGGCGCAAGAGCCGGAAGCGTGCCGCGGTGGCCATCACCGCGGCGATGACGGTGGGAACGCTGGTGCTGGGCGGCCTGGCCTGGACGGTCAAGGAATCCGCGAAGCGGATGCTCGACCGGGAGGCGTCCGCGGCCAGGTCCCCCGGCCCGGCCGTGTCCGCCTCGGGCTCGGCCGACGCGGCCACCCCACCCACACCGAGCGCGTCCCAGCCGCCCAAGGCGAACCCGTACCCCGCTTTGCGCCTGGACGACGAGCAGAGCTCGATCACCCTGGGGGAAACGCTCGTGCGCAACGACCGCAGCGGAGAGATACGCATGAGCTGCAAGAGGAGCATCTGCAGCCTGGAGAGCGACACCGCCACGATCATCATGCTGTACGGCGGGACGCAGGGATCCCTCGACTCGTGCCGGAGCACGCTGGCGCTCACCACCGACCGGAGCTGGACGCTGGCCGGGGCGGCGGGCGGCAGCCAGTTCTGCATCAGGAACAAGGCGGGGGACGTCGGGCTGTACGTGCTCCAGTTCAAGTCGACCGCGGACGTGGCGGGGATGCCCCAATGGATTTCCGGGGATCTGACCGTCTGGCGGCAGGCGATGCCCGCCACCTGACGGTCCGTCCCCGCCGGGCCGCCGGCCCGGACGCGGCTCAGAGGCCCGCGCCGCCGGTCGCGTCGACCACCCGTCCCGTCACCCACCGCGCGTCGTCGGAGGCGAGGAAGCCGACGACGTCGGCGATGTCCTCGGGGCGCCCGACCCGGCCGAGCGCGGCGAGCGAGGCGGCGTGCGCTTCGGCCTCGGCGTTGCCGCGCAGCCAGCCGGCATTGACGTCGGTGTCGACGATGCCGGGTGCGACCGAGTTCACGGTGATCCCGCGCGGGCCGAGGGCCTTCGCCAGGTTGAGCGTGAGGGTGTCGAGCGCGCCCTTGGTCGCCCCGTAGGCGAGGATCTCGGGCATCGCGATCCGGGCGGCGCCGCTGGAGATGTTGATGACCCGGCCCCCGTCGCGCAGCCGCCCGAGGGCCTCCTGCACGACGAAGAACGGTGCCCGTACGTTCACGGCGAAGACCCGGTCGAAGTCCTCCTCGGCGACCCGGCCGAGCGGGACGGGCAGTCCTATGCCGGCGTTGTTGACGATGATGTCGACCCCGTCGAGCCCCAGCGCGTCGTACGCCGCCCAGAGCGCGGCGGCGTCCCCGTGGTGCCCGAGCTCCGCGTGGAGCGCGTGGGCCCGGCCGCCGTCCCCGGTGATCCGCTCCACGGACTCGCGGGCCGCCGCCCCGTCGTTCGCGTACGTCAGCACGACGGTGGCCCCGTCGGCGGCGAGCCGCTCGGCGATGGCCCGGCCGATGCCCCTGCTGCCGCCCCGTGACCAGCGCGTTCTTGTTCTGCATGGATCCCCCAGTTCCGTAGTGATCACTACAGAAAGACCGTAGCACAATTTCCCTAACGACCACTATAGAAATATGGTGACCCTGCTAGCCGCGCGCGGACTCGACGAAGGCGCGGATCAACTCCGGCGACTTAACCCCGCGTTCGCGCTCCACCCCGCTGGACACGTCCACCCCCCAGGCCCCGGTCACCGCGACCGCCTCCCGCACGTTGCCCGGGTTCAGCCCGCCGGCCAGCAGCCACCGCCCCTCGGGAGCGGTGAAGTCCGCCGAGCCCCAGTTCCACGGCTTGCCGGAGCCCGGGTCGGGGGCGTCGAGCAGGAGCAGGTCCTCGCCGTACTCGCCGCAGCGCTTCACGTGCTCGGCGGTGGCCCGCAGCAGCGTCCGGCCCTCGGCCCGCAGCGCCGCGAAGTCCCCGGGGGCCTCCTCGCCGTGCAGCTGCACTCCCCGTACGCCGCTCTCCTCGGCGAACCGGCGCACCTCCTCGACCGCCTGCCCCCGGAACACCCCGACGGTGAGCACCGAGTCCGGCACCCGCGCGGCGAGCTCCCGCGCGGTGGCGGCATCGACCGTCCGCGGGCTGCCGGGCGCGAACACGAACCCCACGGCATCGGCCCCGGCCGCCACCGCGGCATCGACGTCCCGCGCGGTCTTGAGCCCGCAGATCTTGACGAAGAGATCAGCCATGCGCCCAGCCTATGCCGCCCCGGACCGCGTCAGCGGCCCACCTGCACGGGGCCCGGCACCGACCCGCCGATCGCGGCCGCCAGATGGGCCGCGCCCGCCTCGTCGGCGGACCGGGCCCGCCGGTAGGCGTCGGCGAGGTCGTCGGTCCGGACCCCCGATCTCTACGTGGTCGACGAGTCTGCCTTCGAGGGCGAGGGGAGGCACGTCGACGGAGCGGCACTCTCCCTGGTGGCCGAGTTCACCTCGGTGTCGACGAAGGACGTGGACTGGCACGAGAAGCTGGACGTGTACGGACAGCTCGTCCCCGTCTACCTCGTCGCCGATATGCAGGCGTCCGAGATCACCTGCTTCTCGGACTCCTCCCCGCACCGGGTACCAGTTCCGCAAGACGGTGCCTTTCGGTGCGTCCCTGCCCCATCCCGGACCCCTTCGGCTTCGACATCGACAGCTCGGGCTTCTGAAGCCGCCGGAAACGCCCGAGGGCGGCACCCCCCGTGGGGGGTGCCGCCCTCGTTCGAGAACAGCCGATCAACCAGAGGCCGGAGCCAGGGGTCGATCAGAAGTCCATGTCGCCGCCCGGCATGCCGCCCGGGGCGCCGGCGCCGGCCTTCTCGGGCTTGTCGGCGATGACGGCCTCGGTGGTGAGGAACAGCGCGGCGATGGACGCGGCGTTCTGCAGGGCAGAGCGCGTGACCTTCGCCGGGTCGATGATGCCCTCGGCGATCATGTCGACGTACTCGCCGGTCGCGGCGTTCAGGCCGTGACCGATCGGAAGGTTGCGCACCTTCTCGACGACGACGCCACCCTCGAGACCACCGTTGACGGCGATCTGCTTCAGCGGGGCCTCCAGGGCGAGCTTCACGGCGTTGGCGCCGGTCGCCTCGTCACCCTCGAGCTCCAGCTTCTCGAAGACCGCGGAGGCCTGCAGCAGGGCCACGCCACCACCGGCGACGATGCCCTCCTCGACGGCCGCCTTCGCGTTGCGAACGGCGTCCTCGATGCGGTGCTTGCGCTCCTTGAGCTCGACCTCGGTCGCGGCACCGGCCTTGATGACGGCCACGCCGCCGGCCAGCTTCGCGAGGCGCTCCTGGAGCTTCTCGCGGTCGTAGTCCGAGTCGGAGTTCTCGATCTCGGCGCGGATCTGGTTCACGCGACCGGCAACCTGGTCGCTGTCACCGGCACCGTCGACGATGGTGGTCTCGTCCTTGGTGATGACGACCTTGCGGGCGCGGCCGAGCAGGTCGAGACCGGCGTTCTCCAGCTTGAGGCCGACCTCCTCGGAGATGACCGTGCCGCCCGTGAGGATGGCGATGTCACCGAGCATGGCCTTGCGGCGGTCGCCGAAGCCCGGGGCCTTGACGGCGACGGACTTGAAGGTGCCGCGGATCTTGTTGACGACCAGGGTCGACAGGGCCTCGCCCTCGACGTCCTCGGCGATGATCAGCAGCGGCTTGCCGGACTGCATGACCTTCTCCAGGAGCGGCAGCAGGTCCTTGACCGAGCCGATCTTGGAGTTGACGATCAGGATGTACGGGTCGTCGAGGGACGACTCCATGCGCTCCATGTCGGTGGCGAAGTACGCCGAGATGTAGCCCTTGTCGAAGCGCATGCCCTCGGTGAGCTCGAGCTCCAGACCGAAGGTCTGCGACTCCTCGACGGTGATGACGCCTTCCTTGCCGACCTTGTCCATGGCCTCGGCGATGAGCTCGCCGATCTGGGTGTCGGCGGCGGAGATGGAGGCCGTGGAAGCGATCTGCTCCTTGGTCTCGACATCCTTGGCCTGGGCGAGCAGGGCGGCGGAGACGGCCTCGACGGCCTTCTCGATACCACGCTTGAGGGCCATCGGGTTGGCGCCGGCGGCTACGTTGCGCAGGCCCTCGCGGACGAGCGCCTGGGCCAGCACGGTGGCGGTGGTCGTACCGTCGCCGGCGACGTCGTCCGTCTTCTTGGCGACTTCCTTGACCAGCTCGGCGCCGATCTTCTCGTACGGGTCCTCGAGCTCGATCTCCTTGGCGATGGAGACACCATCGTTGGTGATCGTGGGGGCGCCCCACTTCTTCTCAAGGACGACGTTGCGACCCTTGGGGCCAAGGGTGACCTTGACGGCGTCGGCGAGCTGGTTCATCCCACGCTCGAGGCCGCGACGGGCCTCCTCGTCGAACGCAATGATCTTGGCCATCTGAAGTGGTCCTCCCGGACAGCGGTGGATTGCTCCCAGGACCGCGCCCGCGCCCGCGACGGACGGCCTGCGTGCCCGGCGGTTCCTTCCCACCGGACCCTGCGGGCCTCACCGACCCGGTCCTCGTTCAGTAGCACTCTCACCGGGAGAGTGCTAACGCCAATGATTAGCACTCGACCCCTCCGAGTGCAAGCGGCTTGGGCCAACGCCCCGCCGGTGCCGGGCACGGGCCGGGCCCGGGGCGGGCGCACGTACGAGGGGCCCGCATCCCGTGTCCAGGATGTGGGCCCCTCGTATGGTCTTGCAGGTCTTCGTTGAACACTGTGCGTCGGTGGTCGATCGCTCCAGGACTAGCCGAGCGCGAGCTTGACCATGTCCGCCTGCGGACCCTTCTGGCCCTGCGAGATCTCGAACTCGACCCGCTGACCCTCTTCAAGGGTGCGGTACCCGTCCATCTGGATGGCGCTGTAGTGGACGAACACATCCGCACCACCGTCGACCGCGATGAAGCCGTAGCCCTTCTCCGCGTTGAACCACTTGACGGTGCCCTGAGCCATGCCTAACTCCCCTATTACTGGCCCTTGCGCGGGAACGCACTTCGCGTTCCCGGGTCAGAACTTGCGTCGGAACGCGTCGACCGAGGCTGAATGTATCTGCGCGAGTGCTGTCTGCAACAGGTCAATCCGACGAGAATTCTGGACACGGGGAAACATTGAAATAGAGTGAAAATTTGCCATACTCCAGGGCAACTCGGGCCCGACATATCTCGCCAAAGCCCCATACCGCACTTGCACATTGACCCGATGTCGACCCTCACGCGACCCGTTCATATGCAGCGGGCAAGTCCGGCGGAGGGGACTTCCCCAACTCTACCGCGCCCAATCAAGCAGAATTGCCCCCTCCGCTTTTAGCGGAGGGGGCAATTTCGGTTTGCGCGTGTCACCTATCAGGTGGCAAAGGGTGCGACAGGATCAGCAGCCGCCCGCGACGGCCGGGATGATCGAGACGCCGGCGCCGTCCGGCGTCTTCGCCTCCAGCCCGCCCTCGAAGCGCACGTCGTCGTCGTTGACGTAGACGTTCACGAAACGGCGCAGCTTGCCCTGGTCGTCCAGGACGCGCGCGGCGATGCCCGGGTGGCTCGCCTCCAGGGACTGGATGACCTCGGCGAGGGTCGCGCCCTCGGCGGGCACCTCGGCCTGACCGCCGGTGTAGGTGCGCAGGATGGTGGGGATGCGGACGTTGACGCTCATGGCGCTACTGCCTTTCCGGTAGAGCAGGGGAGATGGTCAGGCCAGGCCGGCGGCGCGGAACGCGTCCAGGCTCGGGCGGATGGTGGCGGTCTGCCCGCTGTCCGCGGCCACCGCCTCCAGGGTCTTCAGGCCGTCGCCGGTGTTGAGGACGACGGTGGTCAGCGTCGGGTCGAGCTGCCCGTTCTCGATGAGCTTCTTCGTCACGCCGACGGTCACGCCGCCCGCGGTCTCGGCGAAGATGCCCTCGGTCTGCGCGAGGATCTTGATGGCCTCGACGACCTGCTCGTCGTTCACGTCCTCGACGTAACCGCCGGTGCGGCGGGCGATGTCGAGGACGTACGGCCCGTCCGCCGGGTTGCCGATCGCGAGGGACTTGGCGATGGTGTTCGGCTTCTGCGGGCGGACCACGTCGTGACCGGCCTTGAAGGCGGTCGACACCGGGGAGCAGCCCTCGGCCTGGGCGCCGAAGATCTTGTACGGCTTGTCCTCGACGAGGCCGAGCTTGATCAGCTCCTGCAGGCCCTTGTCGATCTTCGTCAGCTGCGAGCCGGACGCGATCGGGATCACGAGCTGGTCGGGCAGCTGCCAGCCGAGCTGTTCGCAGATCTCGTACGCGAGGGTCTTGGAGCCCTCTCCGTAGTACGGGCGCAGGTTGACGTTGACGAAGCCCCAGCCCTCGCCCAGCGGGTCGCCGATGAGCTCGGAGCAGAAGCGGTTGACGTCGTCGTAGTTGCCCTCGATGCCGACCAGGTCGCCGCCGTACACGCCGGCCATGACGACCTTGCCCTGCTCCAGGTCGTGCGGGATGAACACGCAGGAGCGGAAGCCGGCCCGGGCGGCCGCGGCGCCGACGGCGCCGGCCAGGTTGCCGGTGGAGGAGCAGGAGAGGGTGGTGAAGCCGAAGGCGCGGGCGGCCTCGACGGCGATGGCCACGACGCGGTCCTTGAAGGAGTGCGTCGGGTTGCCGGAGTCGTCCTTGACGTAGAGCTTGCCGCTGACGCCGAGCTCCTTGGCCAGGTTGGCGGCGTCCACGAGCTTGGTGAAGCCCGGGTTCAGGCTCGGCTTGGAGGCCACGTCCGCGGGGACGGGCAGCAGCGGCGCGTAACGCCAGATGTTGGTGGGGCCGGCCTCGATCGCGGCGCGCAGGGCCTCGGGGTCGCCGGTCGGGAGGTCGTAGGCGACTTCCAGCGGTCCGAAGCACTCGGCGCACGCGAAGATGGGGCCGAGCTCGAAGCGGGTACCGCACTCGCGACAGGAAAGACCGTTGGCAGGTCCGAGATCGACAGAGGTGGCGACAGTCTGTGCAGCCATGATGGCGAGGCCCTTTCTCCTCATCTTCCCCATGGCGCACTTCGCCATGAGACGGAATTGGCACCTTCCCTAGCCGGGGACCTCGCTGACGTCGCTGACGAACGATCGCGAGAACCGACTGGAGGGTTGCCGGGGCTTCAACGGGCCGTGTCCCTCTGCCCCTCTGGATGAGCGGTATGGCACCGGCACACGCGCTCTGTGGCGCGCCGGTGCGTTTGTACGCGGGGACCCCCGGCATGCGGGGGTCCTTCGCGTTGTTCAAGACTGTAACCGAAGGGCCGGGCGGTTGAGACAGCCGTCCGAACCGCGAGATGGATCTCATAACGGCCGATAACGCCGACAAGCAGGGAGTGCTGAGGGTGCTGGAAGAGGTGGAGCGCTGGCTGGCCGACCGCTCCTGGTCAGCCGCCGACCGACCGCTCGACCAGCTGCTCGACCGGAAACGGGCGGCCGGGACCACGGTCAGCGTGGTGCTGCCCGCACTGGACGAGGAGGCGACGGTCGGCGCGATCGTCGAGGTCATCCGGCGCGAGCTGATCGAGGGTCTGCCGTTCCCCCTGGTGGATGAGCTGCTCGTGATCGACTCGGGCTCGACCGACCGTACGGCGGAGGTCGCGGCGAAGGCCGGAGCCCGGGTGGTGCACCGCGACGAGATCCTGCCGAGGATCCCGGCGCTGCCCGGCAAGGGCGAGGTGCTGTGGCGCTCGCTGCTCGCCACCGGCGGGGACATCGTCTGTTTCGTCGACGCCGACCTGCGGGACTTCTCCTCCGCCTTCGTCTCGGGAATCGTGGGACCGCTGCTGACCGAACCGGACGTGCAGTTCGTCAAGGCCATGTACGACCGCCCGCTCGGCGACGCCCCCGGCCAGGGCGGCCGGGTCACGGAACTGGTCGCCCGGCCCCTCCTCAACCTGCACTGGCCGCAGCTGGCCGGCTTCGTCCAGCCGCTGGGCGGCGAGTACGCCGTACGCCGCTCCCTGCTGGAGCGGCTGCCGTTCCCCGTCGGGTACGGCGTCGAGCTGGGCCTGCTGGTCGACGCGCTGCACACGGTCGGGCTGGACGCGCTCGCCCAGGTGGACGTGGGCGTACGCGTCCACCGCCACCAGGACGGGCAGGCACTGGGCCGGATGGCAGCGGCGATCTACCGCACCGCCCTTATGCGCCTGTCGCGCGGGCACACCCCCAGCCACCGCTGGGGGTACCCCCAGGTACGGCCGGAGCTGACGCAGTTCGAGCGGGGGCCGGAAGGCTTCGTGCCGCGGACGTACCCGGTGGACACCGAGGAGCGGCCGCCGATGCTCGGCGTCAAGGAGTACGCACTGCGCCGCGTGGCGTGACGTCGGCGTGGAAAGTTTGAGCGAGTGCGGGCCGGGCTAGGTTCGCGGCATGGCTTCTCAGGTACTCGTCGCCGCCAACCGCGGCCCCCTCTCGTACACGATCGATGCCGAAGGCGGCCTCAGGGCCCGGCGCGGCGGGGGCGGTCTCGTCTCCGGGCTCTCCGCGGCCCTCGCGGAACAGCCGGGGGCGCTGTGGATCTGCGCGGCACTGTCGGAGGCGGACCGGGAGGCGGTACGCCGGGGGGTGGCCGAGCCGGGTGTCCGGATGCTGGACATCGATCCCACGGTGTACGACGCCGCCTACAACGGCATCGCCAATTCTGTGCTGTGGTTCACCCACCACCACCTGTACGACGTCCCGCGCGAGCCGGTCTTCGACGCGGAGTTCCGGCGGCGGTGGGACGCCTACGTCACGTACAACGAGGCCTTCGCGCGCGCCCTCGCCCAGGAGGCGGCCGAAGGGGCCCGCGTCCTGGTGCAGGACTACCACCTGGCACTGGTCCCGGGGCAGTTGCGGGAGCTGCGGCCGGACCTGCGGATCGGGCACTTCACGCACACGCCGTGGGCCTCGCGGGAGTTCATGGACATGCTCCCGGACGACATCCGGAGCCGGCTGGTGTGGGGGATGCTCGGGGCGGACCGGCTGGGCTTCCACACCGGGGAGTGGGCGGCCAACTTCATCAGCGGCGCGACCATGGACGACGCGCACGGCATCGCGGAGGCGTCGTCCCCGAGCGGGAGCCCGGAGCGCGGGGTGTGGCACCGCCGGACGGCCCCGGAAGGGCGCGGCTACACGAAGCGGCGGTTCACCGAGGTGACCAAGTACCCCCTCGGGGTGGACGCGGACGAACTGCGGGCGCTCGCGCACCGGCCGGAGGTGGACGAGAAGCTGGCGCAGCTGCGGGCGGAGGTCGGCGACCTGAAGACGATCGCCCGGGTGGACCGGACCGAGCTGTCGAAGAACGTCCTGCGGGGGCTGCTGGCGTACCGGGAGCTGCTGACGGTCCACCCGGAGTGGCGGGGCCGGGTCGTCCACCTGGCCTCGGCGTACCCGTCGCGGCAGGACCTGGCGGTGTACCGGGCGTACACGGAGTCGGTCCGGGAGCTGGCCGCGGAGATCAACGAGGAGTTCCGCATGGCGGACTGGCAGCCGGTGCTGGTGTCGGTGCAGGACGACTTCGCGCGGTCGCTGGCGGTGTACCGGATGGCGGACGTGGCGCTGGTGAACCCGGTGCGGGACGGGATGAACCTGGTGGCGAAAGAGATCCCGGTGGTGTCGGAGGCGGGGTGCGCGCTGGTGCTGTCCACCGGGGCGGGGGCGTACGAGGAGCTCCGCCAGGACGCGCTGACGGTGAACCCGTACGACGTGTCGGCGACGGCCGAGGCGTTGCACGCGGCGCTGGCCATGCCGGCCGCCGAGCGTGCGGAACGCACGAAGCGCCTGGCCGCCGCCGCCACGGCCCTCCCCCCGGCCGCCTGGTTCGCAGCCCAGCTGACCGACCTCCTGGCCTGACCCCTGCGGGGCTGCGCCGCCGCACTGCACCCGCGTCCCGCCTGCTGGGGCTCCGCCCCGGTCTTTTCAGGCTCGCGCGGCCTCGGCCAGGGCGGCCAGGAAGGTGACCACCTCGCCGGGTCCGGCCAGGACCAGGTCGGCCCGCCCGGCGAGCTCGGGAACCTCGGCGGAGCCGCTGCAGATCAGGAGGCCCGGCAAGCCGTCGGCCCGGCGTTTTTCGACCGCCGAGTACGCCGCCAGGTCACCCAGGTCGTCGCCCGCGTACAGCACCGCCTCCGCGTCCCGCTCCGCCAGGAACTCCGTCAGGGCGACGCCCTTGTCCATGCCCGGGGGTCGGAGCTCCAGGACGGCCCGGCCCGGCTCCACCATCAGCCCGTGCCGCGCCGCCAGCTCCGTCAGCGGCTCGCGCAGGGCCGCGAAGGCCGCCGCGGGGTCCGCGGCCCGCCGGGTGTGCACGGCCAGCGCCCGGCCCTTCTCCTCGATCCAGGTGCCCCGCCAGGCCCCGATCGATTCGAGGAACCCCGGCAGCTCGGCCCGTACCGCCGCCACCCCGGGGTGCTCGGCCGGGGCGTGCACGATCCCCGTGACCGCGTCCCAGCGCTCCGCCCCGTAGTGGCCGAGGACGACGAGGTGTTCCAGGCCGGGGACCCCGGCGAAGCCCCCGTAGCGGACGGCGACGCCCGCCGGCCGGCCGGTGATCACGGCGACCGAGGCGACCTCGGGGGCGAGCGCGGAGAGGGCCGGGACGGCTCCCGGGTGGGCTCGGGCCTGGTCCGGGTCCGGGACGATGTCGGCGAGGGTGCCGTCGAAGTCCAGGGCGACCACGGACCGGCGGGGTGCGCGGAGCAGGGCTTCGAGTCCCTCGCGTCCGGCTGCGGTGACGGGCATCGGCAGATCGTGCGCATGGCTCCCCATACGCACGACCCTAACGGCCCGGCCCGGCGACGGCTATGGCACGAACGGGGCTAACGCCGGGCCCGCTGGGCCTCGCGGATGCGCCGCAGGCGGTTGATCGTGCCCGGTGCGTGGGCCAGCGCCCGCGGGTCGTCCATCAGCGCGTTGAGCAGCTGGTAGTAGCGGACGGGGGTCATCCCCAGCCCTTCCCGTATGGCCCGTTCCTTGGCTCCGGGCCCGGGCCAGGTGCGTCCCTCGTACGCGAGCACCGCGGCCTCCGTGGCCGTCAGCTGCCCGTCGTCCGTCATACCGCCAGATTAACGCCGCCCGCCGACAGCGGCCCCGCCGCCATCGGCCCGGCCGCACCCGACCGGCGCTACCTCGGGTCCGCCGCCCGCGCCGTCGTGGCGATCCCCTCCAGGACCTTCGCCGGCTGTCCGCCCGGCTGGACGGTCTTGCCTATGTTCTGCTTGATGTCCTCGCTGACGTCCGCCCAGGACTCCTTGCCGACCGGGTACAGCCGCGAGCCGGGCAGCGCCGTCAGGAAGGGCTTCAGCTTGGCCGCCTGGCCGCTCGTGGCGGCCTGCTTGGCCTGGTAGCCGCTGGTGGTGGCCGGCAGCAGGTCGTACCGGTCCGTGAAGGCCGCCACGTTCTTCGGCTGGTACATGAAGTCCAGGAACTTCCCGGACTGCTCGCGGTGGCCGTTCTTGAAGGCCATGACCCAGTCCGCGACGCCCATGGCCGGCTCCTCGGACCCGGTGGCGGTCGGCAGCGGCACCATGCCGAACTTCACGCCCTTGGCCTCGGCCTGCTTCATCAGCGACGGGTGTCCGTTGAGCATGCCGACCTCCCCCTTGGTGAAGGCGTCGAAGGCGGCCTGCCGGTCCAGCTTCCCCGGCTCGACGGGTCCGGTCAGCCCCTGGCCGACCATCTTGTCCCGCAGGAACTCCAGCGCCTTGACGTTGTCGGCGGAGTCGATGGAGTACTGCTCTTCGTTGTCGGTGTAGCCACCGCCGCCCGAGAGCATCCACATCATCGTCTCGGCCTGCGCCTCTTCGCGGCCCAGCGGCAGCGCGAAGGGGGTGGGCACGCCCGCGCCCTTGAGCTTCTTGGCCGCCGCCTCCAGGTCCGCCCAGCTCTTCGGCTGCCAGCCGGCCTTGGCGTCCTTGCCGATCACGCCCGCGTCGGACAGCAGCTTCTCGTTGTAGAAGAGCAGCCGGGTGCTCGACACGAAGGGCAGCCCGTACTGGACCTGCTTGACCTTGCCCGCGTCCGCGAGCGGTGCGAGGAAGTCGGCCTCGGTCTTCACGGAGAGCAGCTCCGCCGCCGAGTAGAGCTTGCCGGCGGCCGCGTAGTCGGCGTAGGCGCCGATCTGGGCGATGTCGGGGGCCTTGCCGGCCTTGACCATGTCGGCGACCTTGGCGTCGACCTCGGACCACGAGTAGACGGAGACCTCGACCTTGACGCCTGGGTGGTCCTTCTCGAAGGCGTCGGCGAGGCCCTTCCAGTACCCGGCCGAGGAGTTCTGCGGATTGTCCCCGTAGTCGGCCGCCACGACCCGCAGGGTCACCTCGTTGTCTCCGGTGAGTCCGCCGATGGCTCCGCAGCCCGTCAGCGTCACGGCAGTCAGGCACAGCGCGGCGCCGGACGCGGCCAGGCTCAGGTAACGGCCCTTCACAGTTCTCGATCCACCCCTTGTTGTACGTACGATCCACGTAAGGTCTACACCACTTTGGCGGCTCCTCCACATCGGGATCCCGACCAGGGCCCCGGATTTGTATGGCCACTCAACAATCCCCCTCAATGGACTAGACCTTTCCCCGCCGAGCACGCGAGACTGTCTCTGTGAAACCCGTGAAACACGTCATCGCCCTCGATGTGGGCGGCACCGGGATGAAGGCCGCCCTCGTCGCCGACGACGGCACCCTGCTCCACGAAGCGCGCCGGGCCACCGGCCGCGACCGGGGCCCCGACGCCGTCGTCGAGACGATCCAGGACTTCGCCACCGAGCTGCTCGACACCGGCCGGGAACGCTTCGGACGGACCGCCTCCGCCGCCGGAGTCGCCGTCCCCGGCATCGTCGACGCCGAGAACGGGATCGCCGTCTACGCGGCGAACCTGGGCTGGCGGGACGTCCCGATGCGCGCCCTGCTCAGCAGACGTCTCGGCGGCATCCCGGTGGCCCTCGGCCACGACGTGCGCACGGGCGGACTCGCGGAGGGCCGCATCGGCGCCGGCCGAGGCGCCGACCGGTTCCTCTTCGTGCCCCTCGGCACCGGCATCGCCGGCGCCATCGGCATCGCCGGCCGCATCGAGGCCGGCGCCCACGGCTACGCGGGCGAGATCGGGCACATCGTGGTACGCCCGGGCGGCCCCGCCTGCGGCTGCGGCCAGCACGGCTGCCTGGAGACCCTCGCCTCCGCCTCCGCGGTCAGCCGCGCCTGGGCGGCCGCCTGCGGCGACCCGGACGCGGACGCCGCGGACTGCGCCGAGGCCGTCGAGGACGGCGACGCCCGCGCCCGGGAGGTCTGGCTGGCCGCCGTCGGCGCCCTCGCCGACGGGCTGGTCACCGCGATCACCCTGCTGGACCCGCGCACGCTGATCATCGGTGGCGGGCTGGCCGAGGCGGGGGAAACCTTGTTCACACCACTACGGACGGCCGTGGAGGAGCGCGTGACGTTCCAGCGGCTCCCCCACATCGTGCCGGCGGCCCTCGGGGACACCGCCGGCTGCCTGGGCGCAGGGCTGCTCGCCTGGGACCTACTCGCCACGGAGGTACCTGCCTGATGTCCGGAAGCGCACACAGCACCGTTCTCTCCGGCGCCAGGGTGGTGCTGCCCACCGGAACCGTGGCCAACGGCCGGGTCATCGTCGACGGCGACCGCATCGCCGGCAGCGCCCACGAGGAATCGCGGACCGTGGACCTCTCCGGGCACTGGATCGTCCCCGGCTTCGTGGACATGCACAACCACGGCGGCGGCGGCGCCTCCTTCACCTCCGGCACCGCCGAGGACGTCCTCCGGGGCGTCCGCACCCACCGCGAGCACGGCACCACCACCCTGATCGCCTCCACCGTCACCGGCGACCTGGACGAACTGGCCCGGCGCGCCGGGCTGCTCGCCGAGCTCACCCAGCAGGGCGAGATCGCGGGCATCCACTTCGAGGGCCCGTTCATCAACCCCTGCCGCAAGGGCGCGCACAAGGAGGACCTGCTCCGCGACCCCGACCCGGCCGAGGTCCGCAAGCTGATCGACGCCGCGCACGGCGCCGCCCGCATGTTCACCCTCGCCACCGAACTCCCGGGCGGCCTGGACTCCGTACGGCTGCTGGCCGAGCACGGGGTGATCGCCGCGATCGGGCACACGGACGCCACGTACGAGCAGACGCGCGCCGCCATCGACGCGGGCGCGACCGTGGCCACCCACCTCTTCAACGCGATGCCGCCCCTCGCGCACCGCGAACCCGGCCCGATCGCCGCGCTGCTGGAGGACGAACGGATCACCGTCGAGCTGATCAACGACGGCACCCACCTGCACCCGGCCGCCCTGGAACTGGCCTTCCACCACGCCGGCGCGCACCGCGTGGCACTGATCACCGACGCGATGGACGCCGCCGGCTTCGGCGACGGGACCTACCACCTCGGCCCGCTGGAGGTCGAGGTCAAGGAGGGCGTGGCCCGGCTCGTGGAGGGCGGTTCCATCGCCGGTTCCACGCTGACCCTGGACACCGCCTTCAAGCGCTCGGTGACCCTCGACAGGCTGCCGGTGGAGTCCGTGGTCCAGGCGATCTCCGCCAACCCGGCCAAGCTCATCGGCCTGTACGACGAGATCGGCTCGCTGGAGCCCGGCAAGTACGCGGACCTCGTCGTCCTGGACGCCGCCTTCGACGTCAAGGGCGTCATGCGGCGCGGCGAATGGGTCGTCAGCCCCCTCGCCGCGGCGGCGATCTGACGGCCGAGCGGCTGTACCTGCGAAGGCGGTCGGCCCGAGGGCTGGGCCGACCGCCTCGCGTTTGGCATGATCCCGGCAGCAACAGACCCGGGGGTGCCCATGATCCTGACCGTGACGCTCAACACCGCACTCGACGTCACGTACCGCGTGCCGAGGCTGCTCCCGCACGCCTCGCACCGGGTCGCCGCCGTCACCGAGCGCGCCGGCGGCAAGGGGATCAACGTCGCCCGCGTCCTGGCCGCGCTCGGCCACGAGGTGACGGCGACGGGCTTCGCGGGCGGTCCGGTCGGCTCCGTCGTGCACGAACTGCTCGCGCGCTCCCCGCGGGTGGTGGACGCCCTGGTGCCCTGCGAGGCCGGCAGCCGCCGCACCCTGGCCGTGGTCGACGAGTCCTCCGGCGACACCACCCAGTTCAACGAGCCGGGCCCGCTGATCACGTCCGCCGAGTGGTCCCGGTTCCTCGCGCAGTACGGGGAGCTCGTCCGCGGCGCCCGCGCCGTGGCCCTGTGCGGCAGCCTCCCGCCGGGCGTGCCGGTCGGCGCGTACGCGGTCCTCGTACGGGCGGCCCGCGCGGCCGGGGTCCCCGTCCTCCTGGACACCAGCGGCGAGGCCCTGCGCCGCGGGGTCGCCGCCCGGCCCGAGATCATCAAGCCGAACGCCGCCGAGCTGGCCGAGCTCACCGGATCCCGCGACCCGCTGCCCGCCACCCGCGACGCCCGCCGCCGGGGCGCGCACGCCGTGGTCACCTCGCTGGGCCCGGACGGCCTGCTGGCCGCCACCGCCGAGGGCACCTGGCAGGCGGCCCCGCCGCGCGTCCTGCCCGGCAACCCGACCGGAGCCGGCGATTCCGCCGTCGCCGGCCTGCTGTCGGCCCTGGTGGAGGGGGCGGACTGGCCGGACCGGCTCACCCGCGCGGTCGCCCTGTCCGCCGCCACGGTCCTCGCACCGGTGGCGGGAGAGTTCGACCCCCGCACCTACGAGGAGGTACGGGGGTCGGTGAAGGTCACGACGGCCGGTTAGGTCCTAGAAGTTCTCGAGCCACAGCTGGTCGATGTTGACGTTGCAGCTGTTGCCGGCCTCGCACGACAGCTTGATCGTGTTGGTGCCCTTCTCGAGGTTCACCTGGCCCCAGGTCGTCTGCCAGCCCTTCTCCCAGTCGCCCTTGGGCGACTTGGCGAAGTTGCGCATGCTGATCGGCGACTCGTTCGGCTTGCCGTTGACGGTGAGGGTGCCGTTGGCGTCCTCACCCGGGATGCCGAAGCGCACGTAGAACCTGTACTTGCCGGCCTTGGGGACGTCCAGGGTCCAGGTCACGGCCGCGCCGGGGCGGTTGAACCCGCCGACGTACTGGCCGCCCGAGCTCTTCGCCCCCGGAATGGTGCTGTCCAGGGCCGCGCCGCCCGTGATGGACATGCCCGCGCCGGCCGCCTCGCCCTTGGGCAGCTGGGCCTGGGAGGGCGCCGGAGAGCCGCTCGGGGGCGCGGGCGAGGGGTTCTGCGGGGCCGCCGACTGCTGGCCGCCGTTCGCCTCGTCCTTGCCCTTCTTGTCCTTGTCCTTGTCACCGAAGGCCAGGGCGGCGCCGATGCCGATCACGACCGCGCCGACCACCGCGACGGCGGCGATCAGCAGACCGCGACGGCTGGAGCCGCCACCGCCGCCGTGGCCGCCGGAGTGCGCGATCGTCTGGGTCTGGTGCTGCGGGGCCTGCGGCTGCTGCGGAACGCCGTAGCCGCCCGCCTGGAGCGCCTCCGGGGCCTGGTACTGGGCCTGGTAGGCCGGCTGCTGCGCGGGCACCTGACCGCGCGTGCCGCCGTTGCGGCGCTCGCCGACCGTCCGCACCTGGTGGTGGGAGGTGCGGGGAACGCCGGGCTGCGCGCCGGAAGGACCGCCTGCCGCGGGCCCCGGGTAGCCGTATGCGCCGCCCTGACCTGGCGGTGTGGCTCCGGCGGCCTGGCCGTCCGCGTAGAGATAGCCGAACGGATCGTCGTCCTCGGGCTTGTTCGCCCCACCGTGCGGGCCGTTGTTCGCGGGCGTCGTCATCGCAGGTCACTCCTTTCGACCCCCGGGAGCCTACCCCGAACAGGTGCGCCCACGGGCGACGGACCGCCTCAGCCGGCCCTGCGGTGCGCCTTGGAGCGGGACCGCTTCTCGATGTACATCCGCTGGTCGGCGGAGCGCAGCACCTCGTCCGCCGACATCCCGCAGCTCGCCCAGCCGATGCCGAAACTGGCTCCGACACGGACCGCGCGGCCGTCTACCCGGATCGGCGGGATGATCGCGTTGCGCAGCCGGACGGCAAGATCGGCGGCGTCCGCCGCACCCAGACCGTCGGCAAGGACGACGAATTCGTCACCACCCAGCCGAGCGACGGTGTCACCGTCCCTGACGCCCCTCGTCAGCCGCCGGGCGACCTCGATCAGGACCGCGTCGCCCGTGTGGTGCCCGAACCGGTCGTTGATCGACTTGAAGCCGTCGAGGTCGCAGAAGAGCACCGCGAGCCCCTTCGTCCCGTCGTCGATGTCTGTGGCGGGCGCCACCGTGTGCACGTGGTGGTCGTACGGGCCGTCCGCCGCCGCGGCCGGCGCCCCGGGGAAGTCGAAGGGATCGGAGCCCGTGTACCGATCGGGTCCGTCGGGCTGAAAGCCGTGCTCACCGGCACCACCCGCCTCCGCACGCACCTCGTGGCCGTCGTGCACCACGCGCCCGTCGTGTCCGTCGCGCCCCTCGAAGGCCGCGTCCAGTGCCTCGACCGCGGTGGCGCGCACGGACTGGGGCCTGCGGCACAGCCGCGCGCCGAGCCGGGACCGCAGCTCGGCGCTGTTGGGCAGGCCGGTCAGCGAGTCGTGGCTGGCCCGGTGGGCGAGCTGGAGCTCGTGCCGTTTGCGCTCCTCGATGTCCTCGACGTGCGTGAGGAGGAACCGGGGCCCGTCGGCGGCGTCGGCGACGACGGAGTTGCGCAGCGAGACCCATACATACGTGCCGTCGCGCCGGCCCAGGCGCAGCTCGGCGCGGCCGCCCTCGGCGGAGGTGCGCAGCAGGGTGCCGATGTCCTCGGGGTGGACCAGGTCGGAGAAGGAATAGCGGCGCAGTACGGAGGCCGGCCGGCCCAGCAGCCGGCACAGGGCGTCATTGGTCCGCAGCAGCCGGCCGTGCTGGTCCCCGCCCATCTCGGCGATGGCCATCCCGCTGGGCGCGTACTCGAAGGCCTGCCGGAAGGACTCCTCGCTGGCACGCAGTGCCTGCTGTTCACGCTCCAGCCGGACCAGGGCCCGCTGCATGTTCGCGCGCAGCCGCGCATTGCTGATCGCAATCGCGGCCTGGAAGGCGTACATCTGGAGCGCTTCGCGGCCCCAGGCGCCGGGCCGGCGCCCGTTGCGCGGTCTGTCCACCGAAATGACACCCAGAAGTTCCCCGCCGGACGCATACATGGGGGCGTAGAGCCGGTCCTCGGGATGCCACTCGTCCTCGAAGCGCGGATCGGGGCCGTCCGTGTGCCACTGGGGGACGTCGTCCTCCATGAGGATCCAGCCCTCGGTGTGCGGGATGAACCGGAGGCCGTCCCAGTTCTCACCCATCGTCAGGCGGCGTTCCCAGGAGGCGCGGGAGCCGACTCGGCCGGTGATGAGGGCCTCGGCGGCGGGGTCTCCGGCGAAGGCGGCGACGACCAGATCACCGTCCGGGCGTACGAGGTTGACACAGGCGAGTTCGTAGCCGAGGCCCACGACGATGCCGTCCACGACGGTCTGCAGAGTGTCCGCCAGGCTCCTGGCCGTATTGAGATCGGCCACCACCCGGTGCAGCTGCCGCAGGGTCGCAAGACGGACGTACGGCTCCGACTCGGTCTCCATTGCTCGCTCTCCCCGAGACCTCGACAGCAACTCCAGGTTTGTCATCGGCGTTTCGTTGCGGTGTCCCGTCCACTGAATCACAGTGAGCTGTGCGGCAGGTACACAGGGTCAACAAATCTTGCTCTCTGTGACTCAAGTCACATGAGATGAAAAACGATGAGTGGTGGGGCTCGTGGCAACTGGGAGCGCTCCCCCACATTCCCGAGAGCAAACGATACGCCGGGGCCTAGGCCAAGGGGCGGGGGCGCGACTCGGACCAGGGCCCGATGTGCTGCGCGAAGGGCGAGATTAGCGTTCCACCGTGCTGAAGACGACCCCCGTGCCCCGCCCGCCCCACGGAAACCCGCATGCTGAGGGAGTGAGCAATGACGAGTTCCGGGCCGCGATGTCCCGACTGGCGGCGGGCGTGTGCCTGATCACCGCGCACGAGACCCCCCTGGCGGCGGACGGCCCGCGCGGCGAGGACGTCGGCATGACGGCGACCGCCTTCATGTCCGTGTCCCTGGACCCGCCGCTGGTCCTGGTGAGCCTGCGCGAGGGCTCCCGGATGGACGACCTGCTCGCCGAGCAGCCCCTGTGGGCGGTCTCGGTCCTCGCCGACCACCAGCTCCAGGTCGCGGGCCGCTTCGCGATGAAGGGCCGCATCAGCGACCGGCTGCTCTTCGCGGACCTTCCGTACGTACGCGGCGAGGCCTCCGGCGCCCCCCTGCTGACCGGCGCCCTGGCCACCCTGGAGTGCCGCACCGAGAACCGCGTCGAGGCGGGCGACCACACCCTGGTCATCGGCCGCGTCCTGACGGCGTCCCTGCCGTCCCCGGACCACCAGCCCCTGACCTACTTCCGCGGCCGCTACCGGCACCTGGGCCAGTAGGCCGGATCCGGCTGCGGCGACTACCAGTCGCGCCCGGTCCGCCCCCGCTTGGTCTCGGCCCGCGCCTTCTTCTCCCGCAGCCGCCGCTCGTTGATCCCCCGCGGAATCTTCGTCGCCCGCCGCTGCCTCGGCGGCGGAGCCGTCGCCTCCGCCAGCAGCGAAGCCAGCCGCACCAGCGCCATCTCCCGGTTGCGGAACTGCGAGCGGTGCTCGGAGGCCCGCACGGTCACCACCCCGCCCACCAGGCGGGACGCCAGCCGTTCCAGCGCCCGTTCCTTCCACACGTCCGGCAGCGCCTTCGTCGCCGCCAGGTCGAACATCAGCTCCACCCGCGAGTCGGAGGTGTTGACGTGCTGCCCGCCGGGCCCGGAGGACCGCGAGAAGCGCCAGGCGAGCTCGCCCTCGGGGAGCACGACCGAACCGCGGATGACATAAGGACCAGGCATGCCCCCTATGATCCGCGCCCGCACCCGCCCCCGTCACTCAGATTTCACGACGGGAACCCGACAGGCCTCTCGTCGCGTTATAGGGGGCAGCGGTAGTTTGACCGCCTGTACGTGCATGTTGGATGAGGAAAGGGACATTCCCATGGCTGTCAGCCTGTCCAAGGGCGGCAACGTCTCGCTCACGAAGGAGGCCCCCGGCCTCGCTGCCGTCACGGTCGGCCTCGGCTGGGACGTCCGTACGACCACCGGTGTCGACTTCGACCTCGACGCCTCGGCCATCGCGGTCAACCCGACCGGCAAGGTCGTCTCCGACGGCCACTTCGTCTTCTTCAACAACAAGTCCACCCCGGACCAGACCATCGTCCACACCGGTGACAACCGCACCGGCGAGGGCGCGGGCGACGACGAGGCCATCAACGTCAACCTCGCCGGCCTGCCGGCCGACGTCGACAAGATCGTCTTCCCGGTCTCCATCTACGACGCCGAGGCCCGCAGCCAGAACTTCGGCCAGGTCCGCAACGCGTACATCCGCGTCGTGAACCAGGCCGGCGGCGCCGAGATCGCCCGCTACGACCTCTCCGAGGACGCGGCGACCGAGACCGCCATGGTCTTCGGCGAGCTCTACCGCAACGGTGCCGAGTGGAAGTTCCGCGCGGTCGGCCAGGGTTACGCCTCCGGCCTCACGGGCATCGCGCAGGACTTCGGCGTCAACGTCTGAGTCCGGTAGCCCGGGTCGCCCCGGTGATCAGCCCTGCAAGCCGGGCGCTGATCGCCGGGGCGGACACCAGCGGTGGCGAAGCCCCCTCCCGGCCGTCCGGGGAGGGGGCTTCGCTACCGTTCGGTAGGTGATCCTCCAACCGCTCGTCCCCGTCGGCGGCGCCCTCCCCGGCCCGGTCCTCACCGAAATCGCCGCCCTCTACTCGACGAACCACGCGTTCTTCGAACTCAGCGGCGACTTCCCCGACCCGGACCGCATCACCGTCGAACAGGTCGCGGCCGCCCTCGCCGACGAACTCGCCCATGAGGGCGCCGAGGTCCTCCTCGCCCGTGCCGCCGGCCGCCTCGTCGGCCTGGCCGCCACCCTGGCCCACCACCCGGACCCGGCCTCCGCCGGCACCGACCCGTGGATCGGCCTGCTGCTCATCGACGCCACCGCGCACCGCGAGGGATACGGCCGCGCCGTGGCCACCCTGGTCGAGGACCGCTTCCGCGCCGCCGGACGCACGGGCGTGCAGATCGCCGTCCTGGACAACAACCCCAAGGCCCTCGCCTTCTGGCGGTCCCAGGGGTACGCCGAACTGCGCCGGGCCGAGGACCGCGAGCTCGGCCGCGACTGCACCGTGCTGCGCAAGCCGCTCGAAGCCCCGTAGAGGACCGGCCGGCTACTTGGGGCGGCCCTCGCCGTACAGCCAGACGTCCCAGACCTTCTTCAGGTCGTGCCCCGTCTTCTCCTGCGCGTAGGCGGTGAAGTCGGCCGTGCTCGCGTTCCCGTGCCGGTGGTCCGCGGCCCACCCGCGCACCAGGGCGAAGAACTTCTCGTCGCCCACTTCCTGGCGGATCCGGTGCAGGACCATCGCACCGCGGTAGTACACCGGCTTCTCGGAGATGTCCCCGGGCCCGGGCGGGGAGGCCGGCGGGAAGGCGTCCCAGTCGGAGGCGGCCTCCTCGTCGACGGCCGTGTCGCCGGCCAGGAACGCCTCGAAGTGCTGCTGCGCGGTGGGGCCTGCGTGGTCCTCGGCCCACAGCCACTCGGCGTAGGTCGCGAAGCCCTCGTTGAGCCACATGTCCTTCCAGGACTTCGGCGACACCGAGTTGCCGAACCACTGGTGGGCGAGCTCGTGCAGGAGGAGTTCCTCGTCCTCGAGCGGACCGGAGAAGACGGGCCTGGTCTGGGTCTCCAGCGCGTAGCCGAGGGTCCCGGCCGGCAGCACGACCGCGCCCGCCGTGCTGAAGGGGTACGGACCGAACCGTCCGCTGCCCCACTCCACCATCTCCGGCAGCCGCGCGAGCGCGCCCGCGCTCGCGGCCGCCTCCCCGGGCGCCACGGCGTTGTAGAGGCCGGTCCCCGACGGCGTCCGACCCGTCGTCACCTTGTACGGGCCGACGACGGCGGTGGCCAGATAGCTCGCCATCGGCTCCGGGCTGTGCCACGCGAACGCGGTCCGCCCGTCCGCGCCTTCGGTGCGGGAGCGAAGCTCCCCGTTGGACACGGCCTCGTAGCCGCGCGGGACAGTGAGCGTGATGTCGTAGGTGGCCTTGTCGCTGGGGTGGTGGTTGCCCGGGAACCAGGTCATCGACCCGACCGGCTCGCCGACGCCGACCGCGCCGGCCCGTGCCGCCGCGCCGCCCCGTCCCTCCCCGCCGTCCTCGGTGGTGATCCACCCCTCCTCGGACCCGTCCGGATCCCTGAGGGCCTTCGGCTTCCCGCCGTACTCGACCTCCGTACGGAAGACCTCGCCCTTCTTCAGGTCCTCGGCCGGGCGCACGGTCAGCTCGTTGCCGGTCCGGTTGTACCGGGCCCCGACGCCCTGCACGGTCACGCCCTCGACGTGCAGGCCGCTGAGGTCGAGGTTGAACGAGCTGAGCCCCTGCCCGGCGCGGGCGGTGATGAGGGCCGTACCGTGCAGCTCGCCGTCGGCCGGGTCGTAGTCCAGGTCCAGCGCGTAATGGTCGACCTGGTAGCCGCCGTTGCCGGCCTTGGGGAAGTACGGGTCGCGCAGCCCCGACGCGCCCGGCCGCCCCTGCACCGTGCCTCCCGTACACGCCGTGGTGAGGGCGAGGAGGGAGGCGACGGCAGGGACGGCGAGGCGGGAGAGCGCGCGGTGTTCCACGCACTCGATCCTAGGCGGGCTGCCCGTGCGGGCTACTTGCCGAGCGCGTCGACGCCGGCCTTGGCGAACTTCTCGTCCAGGTCACCGCTCGGGGCGCCGGCCACGCCGATGCCCGCGACGGGCGCGCCGTTCGCCTGCACCGGGGTGCCGCCGCCGAGGAAGAGGGTGCCGGGGATGTCCTTCAGGTTCGGGGTCTGGGCGAGGCGGCCCACGAGCACCGAGGTCGGGGCGTTCCAGGACACGGCGGTGAAGGCCTTGCGCTGCGCCGAGTCGTAGGACTGGGGGCCGGCGCCGTCGCCGCGCAGGGTGACGATGGTGTTGCCGTTGCGGTCCACCACCGCGACCGTGACCTTCTGGTTCTCGGCCTGCGCGGCCTGCAGCGCGGCCTGGGCGGCGCGGGTGGCGGCGTCGACGGTGAGGTGCGTCGTGGTGGTGAAGTTCTTGTCGCTCGGGCCGTCCTTCTTCCCGGCGACCGCGGCGGCGGCGACCGGAGCGGCGTCGTCGGCGGGGGTGGCGCTGGCGCTCACGGCGCCGAAGGCTCCGGCGCCCAGGGCGACGGCGAGGGCGGTACCGGTGAGGACGCGGGTGCGGGTGTTCATCTCTGCTCCTGAGAACGGTGACACGGTGACGGCATCGGGTCGGTCCGGGCCGGTCGGACCGGCTCCTTCACTGCCTGTCTCTTAAAAAAAATTCCAAACCCACAAAAAAAGCAAAAAAATGAAAA